>QILH01000103.1 GCA_003233255.1 Gammaproteobacteria bacterium
TGGAGTAATACTCAATGATTCAGATGCAGAGCATGTTAGAGATAGCGGACAACAGTGGTGCACGCCGTGTGCAATGCATTAAAGTCCTTGGCGGTTCAAAACGCCGTTACGCAGGAATTGGTGATGTGATTAAAGTGAGCATCAAGGAAGCCATTCCGCGCGGCAAAGTGAAAAAAGGTGATGTTTACAACGCCGTAGTTGTGCGCACCAGGAAGGGCGTACGCCGCCCGGATGGTTCACTTATTCGTTTTGATTCAAATGCTGCAGTATTACTGAATACTCAGAACCAACCCATTGGTACCCGCATTTTTGGACCAGTGACCCGTGAATTACGTACAGAGAATTTCATGAAAATTATTTCTCTTGCACCAGAAGTGTTGTAGGCGAGACTGAAAAATGGCAAACAAATTTAAACAAGGCGATGAAGTCATTGTTCTTACCGGTAAGGATAAGGGTAAACGTGGCACAATTACGAAAGTACATACCGACACTGCACGCGTAGTGGTTGAGAATGTGAATATCGTAAAGAAACATCAAAAACCTAACCCGAATATGAATCAGCCGGGTGGGATTATTGAAAAAGAAATGTCTATCGATTGTTCAAATGTAGCGGTATTTAATCCGACTACTGGTAAGGCAGATCGAGTAGGTTTTAAAATGCTGGATGACGGCCGTAAGGTTCGTTATTTCAAATCAAATGGCGAAGTATTAGACGCTTAAGGTATCGAATAATGGCACGCTTGCAAGAACAGTATAAATCAACCGTCATCAAATCACTGGTGGACAAGTTTGGTTATAAGAGTGTGATGGAGGTTCCACGCATCACCAAGATAACCTTGAACATGGGTGTTGGTGATGCAATTGCTGATAAAAAAGTAATGGAACATGCCGTCACTGATATGGAAAAAATTTCCGGTCAGAAGGTGGTCGTGAATAAAGCCCGTAAATCAGTCGCTGGTTTTAAGGTTCGTGAAGGCTATCCGATTGGCTGTAAAGTTACTTTACGTAGTGAACGCATGTACGAATTTTTAGATCGGCTGATTAGTATTGCGATTCCGCGTATTCGTGATTTCCGTGGTTTGAACCCAAAATCATTTGATGGTCGTGGTAATTACAGCATGGGTGTACGCGAGCAAATCATTTTCCCTGAAATTGATTATGATAAGATCGACAAGATTCGCGGCATGGATATTACTATTACGACGAATGCAAAGACCGATGAAGAAGGTCGCGCTTTGTTAGAAGCGTTTGATTTCCCGTTAAAAGGAAGGAATTAAGGTATGGCAAAGGTAAGTATGATAGAGCGTGAACGCAAACGTATTAAAACGGTTGCTAAATATGCAGCGAAGCGTAAAGAGCTAAAAGCACAGATTAACGATCTTAGTCTGTCGCCTGATGTTCGTCTGCATGCCCAGCATCAGTTGCAAAAGCTTCCCCGCGATGCTTCGCCTTGTCGTGTCCAACGTCGTTGTCGAATTACGGGTCGCCCCCATGCGGTGTATCGCAAATTTGGCTTGTGCCGTAACAAAATACGTGAAACCGCAATGCGCGGTGAAGTTCCTGGTTTACGTAAGGCCAGTTGGTAAGATGGGCCAAAAGACAATAGGAATACTAGTAGGAGACTATCTATTATGATGACTGACCCCATAGCTGACATGCTAACCCGTATTCGTAACGGGCTGTCAGCCGGAAAAAAAAATGTGACCATGCCGCTTTCAAAGATGAAGCAATCTGTTGCTCAGGTTTTGAAAGATGAAGGTTATATAGCTGAATTTTCTCAAACTGAAGTGGATGGAAAACCCGCTTTGGATGTTGAGTTGAAATATTTTCATGGCAAAGCAGTAATTGAAAAAGTGAGTCGTGTAAGTCGCCCTGGTTTGCGTATTTATAAAGCGACCGATGAGCTGCCAAAGATTATGGCGGGTCTGGGTATTGCAATTATTTCAACCTCAAAAGGTGTCATGACCGATCGTGCAGCACGTAAAGCAGGTCATGGTGGCGAGGTTATTTGTTACGTCCAATAAACGTAACACTGTAAAGGTAAACGACAATGGCAAGATTAACACCCATATCTGTACCGAAAGGCGTTGAAATTAATATCAGCGGCCAGCATGTGAACGTTAAAGGTTCGAAAGGTGCTCTGCAACATGATATTCATGATTCTGTCTCAGTAGCGCAAAACGACAGTGTACTTAGTTTTGAAGCAAAAAAAGTGGCCGGTAGTGCCGCACAGGCTGGAACTGCACGTGCTTTATTACGCAATATGATAATTGGTGTCAGCGATGGTTTTGAAAAGAAACTTGAACTTGTCGGCGTTGGTTATCGTGCCCAGGCCCAGGGAAATAAACTTAACTTAACACTGGGTTTTTCTCATCCTGTGGAATATAGGGTTCCTGAAGGTGTAAGCATTGAGACGCCGAGTCAAACTGAAGTGATTATTAAAGGTATCGATAAGCAACGGGTTGGTCAGGTTGCTGCAGAGATTCGTGCCTATCGTCCGCCCGAGCCCTATAAAGGTAAAGGTGTGAAATATTCTGATGAGCATATTGTTCGTAAAGAAGCCAAGAAGAAATAATTAGGTAAACTAAGATGGATAAAAAATTAAGTCGTTTACGCCGTTCTCGCAGAACACGTGCAAAAATCCGTGAGCTTCGGATTCCACGTTTAACTGTACATCGCACCCCGCGTCATATTTATGCGCAGCTGATCGTGATTGATGGCGAAAACGAAAAAGTATTAGCGGCCGTATCTACCGTGCAGGCAGATGTAAAGTCACAGCTTAAATACTCGGGTAATAGTGACGCTGCAGTAATAGTAGGGAAAGTGATTGCTGAAAAGGCTAAAGCGGCAGGTGTCAGTAAGATTGCATTTGATCGTTCTGGGTTTAAATATCATGGTCGAGTGAAAGCGCTTGCTGACGCCGCCCGCGAAGCAGGATTGGAGTTCTAATATGGCAGGTTTTGATTCATCTCAGAGTACCGACGGAATACAGGAACGTCTCGTAAATATCCGCCGAGTTGCTAAAGTGGTAAAAGGCGGTCGTATCTTTGGTTTCTCAGCCCTCACCGTAGTGGGTGATGGTGAAGGTCGGGTTGGCTTTGGTACCGGTAAGGCACGCGAAGTACCTGCTGCGATTCAAAAGGCAATGGAAGCGGCACGTAAAAATATGGTTAAGGTTGCTTTGAGTGAAGGTACTTTACAATACTCTATGATGGCCGAGCATGGTGCGGCCAAAGTCTTTATGGGGCCTGCATCTGAAGGTACCGGTGTTATTGCCGGTGGCCCAATGCGTGCCGTATTCGACGTAGTGGGTATTCGCAACGTACTGGCTAAATGTATTGGTACCAATAATCCTATCAACGTGGTTCGTGCAACGATTAAAGGTTTGTCGGATATGTCTTCGCCTGAAATGGTTGCGGCAAAACGCGGTAAAACTGTTAAAGAAATTCTGGAATAAAAGTCTCATGGCAGATAAAAAGATCAAAGTGACATTAAAGCGTAGTATGCATGGTCGATTAAAATCGCACATTGCCTGTGTGAAAGGCCTTGGTTTACGCCGTATGCACCATATTGTTGAAGTTGAAGATACACCTTGTACCCGCGGTATGATCAATAAAGTATCGTACATGGTTAAGATTGTAGAAAGTTAAGATAGGTGGAGAGTTAAGATGCAATTAAATACCTTAAAACCGGCAGCAGGATCGAAACGCGATGCAAAACGTTGTGGTCGTGGCATCGGCTCAGGATTGGGTAAAACGGGTGGTCGTGGACATAAAGGCCAGAAATCACGTTCGGGTGGTTTCCATAAGGTCGGTTTTGAAGGCGGTCAAATGCCTTTGCAACGTCGTTTACCCAAAGTGGGCTTCCGTTCTCGTCTGGCGCGCTGCACCGCAGAGATTCGTCTGCATGAGTTGAATACGCTCGATGTAGACACTATTGATATTAAAGCACTGCAAGCGGCCAATTTGATCAGCCGTAATATTCTGCGTGCAAAGGTCATGGCTTCAGGCACGATTGAGAAGGCCGTTACCTTAAAAGGGATCAAAGTGACAAAAGGTGCTCGCGAAGCTATTGAAGCTGCGGGCGGAAAAATCGAAGAATAAGGATAGTTAGACGTGGCCATACAAAAATCTGCACTTACAGATGCCATGGCTGCGGGCCGCTTTACCGAGCTGCGCAAACGCCTGTTTTTTGTGCTCGGTGCGATTATCGTTTTCCGTATTGGCTCGTTCATTACCGTTCCGGGACTCGACACCGTTCGTCTTGCTGAGCTTTTTGAACAGCAACAAAATACCATTTTGGGCCTGTTTAACATGTTTGGCGGTGGAGCTCTGGAGCGTTTATCGTTATTTGCTCTGGGTATCATGCCGTATATTTCGGCTTCGATTATTATCCAGTTGCTAACTAAAGTTCACCCCAAGCTCGAACAGTTAAGCAAGGAAGGCGCAGCAGGTAAACGCAAGATTACTCAGTATACGCGGTGGTTTACTTTAATATTGGCCACCTTCCAGGCCTTTGGTGTCTCGCGTTATATGCTCGGTGATACCGGTGGCCTGGTTATTATGGATAGTGAATATACGTTCGTATTTTCGACCATCATTACCCTGGTTACGGGAACGATGTTTTTGATGTGGTTAGGCGAGCAGGTGACTGAACGTGGTATCGGCAATGGTATTTCATTAATTATTTTTGCCGGGATTGTTTCTGGTATACCTGCGGCGATTGCGAATACGTTGCAACAGGTTGGTTCAGGCGCCAAGACTTACGGGTTTGTGTTTGTACTGATTGGCATGATGATTTTGGTGATTATGTTTGTGGTCTTCATGGAACGAGCGCAACGACGAATTACGGTCAATTACGCCAAGCGTCAGCAGGGGCGTAAATTGTATGCGGCTCAATCACAAAATTTACCGCTAAAGATCAATATGGCAGGTGTTATACCGCCAATCTTTGCATCGAGTCTGATTTTGTTTCCTGCGACATTGGTACAGTTTATTGGTGCCAGTGGTGAAGGCGGTATTTGGGGCTCATTTGCGAATATCTCGCAGTTGTTACAACCCGGTCAGCCTATTTATATACTGACGTATGGTTTGTTGATTATGTTTTTCGCCTTTTTCTATACGGCATTAATGTTTAATCCGAAAGAGACGGCGGATAACCTGAAGAAATCAGGTGCCTTTATTCCAGGAATACGCCCTGGCGAGCAAACTGCCCGATATATAGATACAATCCTGGGTCGGTTGACCTTTGTCGGTGCGTTGTATATTACGGCAGTATGTTTATTACCCGAATTCCTGATTATGTATGGCGATGCCCAATTCTACTTTGGTGGCACCTCCCTGCTGATTATAGTGATAGTCATTATGGACTTTATGGCTCAAATGCAATCGCATTTAATGTCACACCAATATGAAGGGCTTATGAAAAAAGCCAATTTGAAAGGTCATGGTCGCTCTGGCCTGCTGCGGTAGGCGCATAGAGTAATATATCTGTGCGGGGTAGCTGATACCACATTAGCGCTATTTTTAGGAGAAAAGCATGAAAGTTCGTGCATCGGTAAAGAAGATTTGCAGAAATTGTAAGATTATCCGCCGCAATAGAGTGGTTCGGGTGATATGCAAGGATCCGCGCCATAAGCAACGTCAGGGTTAGAAACTGATTTTGTTAGATGCCTTTTTGCATCTTTTTAGGCGTTTTACCTTGCCAGTGGGGCTTTTCAGAAGTAAAATGCCCCGTTTTACGCGTACCGCGTAGCGGTCGCTTATTGTGTTAGGAAACAGTAACTTATGGCTCGTATAGCAGGAATAAATATAGCAGGAATAAATGTTCCAGACCACAAGCATGCTGAGATTGCTTTAACATCAATCTATGGTGTCGGTCGTACTCGTGCACGTCAGGTTTGTGGCGCAGTTGGGATAGAAACTTCAACCAGGATTCAAGATCTGGATGAAACAACGATAGAGAATATTCGTACAGAGATTGCTAAATATGCTGTTGAAGGTGATCTCCGTCGTGAGGTCTCAATGAATATTAAACGTTTGATGGATCTAGGCACGTATCGTGGTATCCGTCATCGCCGTGGACTGCCTACCCGGGGTCAACGTACCAAAACAAATGCTCGTACTCGTAAGGGTCCGCGTAAACTAGTTAAAAAATAACCAGGTTTCTTTATTATGGCTGCAAAAGGTTCTCGTACTCGTAAGAAGGTGAAACGCGATATCTCTGATGGGATTGCGCATATCCATGCTTCTTTTAATAACACCATTGTAACAATTACCGATCGCCAGGGTAATGCGCTTTGTTGGGCAACAGCCGGTGGTTCAGGTTTCCGTGGTTCACGTAAAAGCACTCCTTTTGCTGCTCAGGTAGCCGCAGAACGTGCAGGTGAAAAAGCTCAGGAATTTGGCATGAAGAACCTGGAAGTCTGTGTTAAAGGTCCTGGACCGGGTCGTGAATCAGCGGTTCGTGCCTTGAATGCCAAAGGTTTTCGTATTACAAATATTTCGGATGTGACTCCCATTCCTCACAATGGTTGTCGTCCTCCGAAGAAACGTCGCGTGTAGCTGGAGTAAATAATGGCTCGTTATATAGGTCCTGTTTGTCGTTTGTGCCGTCGTGAAGGTGACAAACTATTTCTTAAAGGTGAAAAGTGCTTCAGTAGCAAATGTGCGATACCTCCTGGTCAGCATGGTGCGAAGCGTGGTCGCTTGTCTGACTACGCGACTCAGTTACGTGAGAAACAAAAATTACGTCGGACATACGGTGTTCTGGAAAAACAATTCCGCTCTTATTACAAAGCAGCTGATAGACGTAAAGGTTCTACTGGTGAAAACTTGTTGGAGCTGTTAGAAACTCGTATGGACAATGTAGTATATCGTATGGGTTTTGGTGCTTCACGCACTGAAGCCCGTCAGCTTATTCGCCACAATGCGATCAGCTTAAACGGTAGTAAAGCAAACATTCCTTCGATGCAGATTAAGGCCGGCGATGTGATTTCAGTGTCTGAAAAGGCAAAAAATCAGCTACGCATTAAAGGCGCATTAGAAATGGCAGAGACACGTGGTGTTTCTGACTGGCTTGAAGTGAACAGTAAAAAGATGGAAGGCACGTTTAAATCCGTACCGGAACGTAGTGACTTGCCATCCGATATTAACGAACATCTGGTTGTGGAGCTTTACTCCAAGTAACCAATAGTTGGTTTGCACACAGAATTGAATGTGTACAAACTGGAAATCATTTTTCCCTAACCAAGAGAGGGAGTTTATGCAGGGCTCAGTCTCAGATTTTTTGAAACCACGTATTGTTGACGTTCAACAAATTAGTGATACGCATGCGCGTGTTGTTCTTGAACCACTTGAGCGTGGTTTTGGCCATACATTAGGTAATGCGTTACGTCGTATTTTGCTTTCTTCTATGACTGGCTGTGCCATTGTCGAAGCGGAAATTGAAGGCGTATTACACGAGTACACCACGATTGAAGGTGTGCAGGAAGATGTCGTCGAAATTTTATTAAACCTCAAAGGCGTTGCTATTCGCATGGAAGGCGCGACTGAGGCGAACTTAACCGTGAATAAAAAAGGCCCCGGCCTGGTAACAGCTGGCGACATTTCAGTTGATCACAATGTTGAAATAATTAATCCGGATCATGTTATTGCTAACTTGACCAAGGTTGGTGAACTTAACATGGTTTTGAAAGTACGTGCTGGTCGTGGTTATGAGCCAGCAAGTGTGCGCAAGACAGAAGAAGATGAAGATCGTCCTATTGGTCGTTTACAGATCGATGCGAGTTTTAGTCCGATTCACCGCATTGCGTATGTCGTTGACAGTGCACGTGTAGAACAACGTACGGATCTGGATAAACTGATTATCGATCTGGAAACCAACGGTACACTTGAGCCTGAAGCGGCAATTCGTGCGGCGGCAACCATTTTACAGGATCAACTGGGTGCATTTGTTGATTTGTCCGGTAAACAGGAAGAAGAAACTCAGGCTGCTGAGCCAGAAGTTGATCCAATCTTGTTACGTCCAGTCGATGATCTGGAATTAACCGTTCGCTCTGCAAATTGTTTGAAAGCAGAACAAATTTATTATATTGGTGATTTGATTCAGCGTACTGAAGTTGAACTGTTAAAGACGCCTAATCTGGGTAAGAAATCTTTAACCGAGATCAAAGATGTATTAGCGTCACGTGGTCTATCTTTAGGTATGCGTCTGGAAAACTGGCCACCAGCCAGTTTAAAAGACAAAGAGTCAGCCGCTTAACACAAGTATTGAAGGGTAAGTAAAATGCGTCATCGTCAAAGTGGTCGACAGCTAAACCGTAACAGTTCTCATCGTAAAGCGATGTTTCGTAATATGGCCAATTCATTATTAGATCATGAATTGATCAAAACAACATTGCCAAAAGCCAAAGAGTTACGCCGCGTTGCAGAACCATTAATTACATTGGCTAAAAAAGACAGCGTTGCTAATAGACGTTTGGCTTTTAATCGCACCCGCGATCGTGCGGTGGTGACAAAGCTATTTAATGAGCTAGGTCCGCGTTATGAAGCTCGTCCTGGTGGCTATTTACGTATTTTAAAGTGCGGGTTCCGCACTGGCGATAATGCACCGATGGCAATTGTTGAGCTAGTTGATCGTCCGGTTGAAGTTGAAGATGATTCTTCGGGCGAGAATTAAATCAGGCCAATAGGAAATATAGTTGATTAAAAGCCGAGCTCAGATGCTCGGCTTTTTTTATGGAAAACATTTAGAGTGGAATCTAATTTTAACATTCTTAAATCGAAGTGGTTATTTACCATTGTCGGCGTGCTGGTGTTTATTGGCCTGTTCAGCACAAATTTCGTTCAGGGTGAAACTCGCCTGTGGAAAGAGATCTGGAATCTTGGGCATCTATTTGGATTTTTTATAATCTGGTTATTTATGTTAAATCGCTATCCAGCTTTTTACCCCGACTCGTTTAAACGAGTGGGTTTGGTAATACTGGTTATGTTAGCAGCGAGTATTGTTATCGAAGTCATACAGCATTTTATAGGTCGATCTGCATCAATATGGGATATAGGCCTTAATCTTGCCGGAACTTTAATAGCTTTGTCTGTCGTTATATATGGACACAAGACCTTTCAAGGTCGGTCATACGGCATAGTGATTATGTTTATACTAATAAGTAGTGTTTTTACATGGCCAACGGCAAAAATATTTATTGATGAGGTTTATGTTGCCAGACAATTTCCTGTTTTGAGCGACTTTACGACTCCATTTGAGTTGAGTCGTTGGCGTAAGAAAAGTGCAGAAATTACGTTAGTAAAAGAAAATAACTTGATGGTTCTTGATATCGTCTTATTGCCAGAAAGTAAATACGCTTCAGTTGCCTTGAGTTCATTTGGAAAATCATGGGGAAAATACTCGAACCTGGTGATTGAGCTCCATAATACGATGGCTTTCGACATTCCTTTGGAGTTGAGATTACACGATAATCAGCATAAAGATAATGGTAATCAGTTTTCGGATCGATACAATAAATCTATTATCCTGACTCCCGGTCATAGTAGAATAATTGTACCGTTAATCGATTTATATCATTCACCAAAAAATAGAAAAATGGACATAAATAATATCGAGTCCATGATGCTTTTTGTAGTTGATCTAGAACAGAAAAAACGATTTCGAATCATTAGAGTTTACCTTCAGTAAAATGATTTATTTATTTACAGACTATGGCTATCAGGGGCCTTATGTCGGTGAGGTAAAAGCTATTCTTGATCGTGGTATTAACCTGGGGCAATCCGTTATCGATTTGATGCATGATGCGCCTGAATTTAACCCCAGAGCAAGCTCATATCTATTAGCAGCTTTGGCACGGCAATTTTCCACAGGTGACGCATGTCTTGCCATTGTTGATCCTGGTGTGGGTTCAATACAGAGGAGGCCCGTATTAATTGTTGCTGATGATATTATCTACTGTGGTCCCGATAATGGACTATTTAGTATCGTCATTCAAAATGCAGAGTCGGTAATATGTTATGAAATCAACTACAACCCAGAATTACTAACCAGAACATTTCATGGTCGAGATTTGTTTGCCCCTGAATTGATAAAATATCTGAATAATGACCATGCTAATTTAGAGAGAACAGACAAGGTCAGCCTGGTTGGTGTGGGTTGGCCAGATGATTTAGATGAAGTTATTTATTTCGATAGTTTTGGTAATGCTATTACGGGACGTCGTGGCGATAAGATTGCTAAAAACACGTGTCTTATGTTGAATGGGATCAAGATTAAATCAGCAAAAACATTTTCAGCAGTTGAAAAAAATGAGCCATTTTGGTATACGAATTCAATGGGATTAGTTGAGATCGGCGTAAATCAGGCAAGTGCAAAGGCGCAGTTGAGACTAAATATTGGTCAGTTAATCGAGTTTGCAATATAAACTGACTGTCATTATGTGTTAAATTGAGTAATTACAACAGTAGCAAGATTCAAATCGTTATTCATAGGGGGAACTATGAAAATTAAGGGGTTTTTACTAATAGCAATTTTTATGTCATCAAGTTCGTATGCGATGGCCGATATCGACTTTTTAGCAGAATTAGGTATTCATAATGGGGGGGATAATCTGGTTACCGCAAATTTTACCGATGGATCAAACGCAACCATTAAGACCGGTGAATTTCTGGCATTAGATTTAGGTATCGCCTGGGACATGGGGATCATGGAAGCACGTGTTGCCGGAGGCTGGAAGTACGATAGTATTTCGGCTGTCGATGGGGGCATCGATTTTTCCCGTTTTACTCACCAATTCATATTGTTATTCAAAGCAGGTGAGTGGCGTTTTGGTGGAGGATATGCCTATCATTTTAATGTTGAAGTGGATGGTAGCGGTGAAGCTTCGGTTGCCGATTCTGAATTTGATGATGCCCTGGGTTGGACTGCACAAGCTAACTATTACTTTACCGAAGATGCCTATGTTGGGCTTGTATATACGAATATAGAATACGATCGTTTGGCAACGTTGGGAAATTCGAGCCAAACTTTTGATGCAAGTTCAATTGCGTTTACTATTGGTGGGCGTTGGTAGTTTTATCAGTCTGGATTATGAAGCCTGAATATTGCACAATATCTCTGGGGTTTGGTCTCTTAGCTTCTTCCAGGTAACTGCACCGGTTTCAGTTGATGTTGCCGAGTAGAAGTTGTGCGGATACGCCAATACCAATTGTAAATAGCAATGCAATAATCCACACGGTGGTAATAAACGGTGTCGATTCAGTTGTTGATAGTTCGCCATTACGACTACTTTGTTGATACATGGGTACCATGATGCGAAGGTAAACCGCTAGTGATAGTACGCTATTGAGAATAGCTACCACGGTCAGCCATAAAAAGCCGGCTTCTATGGCGGCACCGAATAATAAAAATTTGCCGACAAAACCTGCCAGTGGCGGTATACCCACCAGTGATAAAAGAAATATCACCATTGCCACAGCCAACAGAGGTTTTTCACGTCCAACGCCCTTAAACGTTTCAATCGTTCGTCCAATCAGCATGACCATTGCAAATGCGCCCAGATTCATTGCGGCGTAGGCGGCTGAAAATACGATTAGAGATTGCAGTGCTAATGGACTTGCGCCTACGGCAACAACACCTAATAAAAAATACCCGGCTTGTGCGACAGATGAATAGGCCAACAATCGAACCACATTGCGTTGTACCAATGCCGCCAGGTAACCGTAGGTCATGGTGAGCACGGCAACCACGGCAATGATTAGCGGCCAGTTCGTTATCATGGGTATATCTCGAACGACCTGTGCAAAAGCCAGGATGGCGCCGATCTTGGGAACTACCGACAGATAGGCAGCGATTGATACGGGTGCGCCTTCATAAGCATCCGGTGCCCAGAAATGAAAAGGCACTAACGATGCTTTATAGCCGAGTCCAATAATAACCGCCATCAGACCGATAACAGCAACCGACGGTGAGCTCTCCAGACGGGACAGCTCACTGAGCAAGGTTGAACCGCTGCCGCCGAACCAGTAACTTAAACCAAAAATCATCACACTGGTGGTGACCGATGCGAAGACAAAAAATTTCATGGCCGCTTCGGTGGCAAAATCATTGCGCGGGTAGGCCACCAGAGCAAAGGAGCCTAGACCGGATAATAAAATTCCCAGCACCAGAACCATGGTGTCGCCAACACCGGCCAGTAGTACCGAAGCTAAACTCACCAGACACACCAAGACATATACCGTGCCCTCACGGTCGGTACCGGCGAGTTCGGCGCGTGCTAACAACAGTGATAACACGGTTGCCGGTAGCAAAATCAATTTGGCCCAGACACTGAGAGTATCAATACGAAAGGTGCCACCGAATACGCTGGTGTCCGCACCTAACATCGGTAAGGTCTGAACGGTTGCGAGCAGCAAGCCAAAAATACAAACAGTCAGTGCAATTCGAGGCAGGCGCAGCATCTCGGCCACCAGGGCAAACACGACGGTTAGCAGGATAATGATCTCCGGGATCAGTAAGGTAAGATCGCGTTCCATCAGAATTGTATCGCCGCGGTGGTTTTATGAATAATATCAAGTACCCAGGCCGGTGCAATGCCGACCACAATGGTGAGTATCAACAATGGGCTCAGTGCGAGCAGCTCTCGGTAATTTAGATCGGGCATGGTTTTTGGCGTCCATTTTTCACCGACCTCACCCAGAAAGACCTGGGCGATGGCGCGCAGATACAGGCCCGCCGTGATCACTATACCAAGAATAACAATAATGGCGGCCGGTTCGACCTGTAGCGTGGCCAGGAAGATCTGGAATTCAGCCGGGAAGTGCGCCAGCCCCGGTAAACCTAATGAGGCAAATGCGGCAAGCACGAAGGACCAGCCCAGTATTGGCACCACTTTTAGTAACCCGCCAAACTGATCCATTTCCCGCGTATGAGCACGATCCTGTATCATACCAACCAGCATAAACAATGCTCCGGTAACCAGCCCGTGACTGACCATTTGCAATACCGAACCGTCCAGAGCAACCGCACGAATCGCAGGATCCGTAGCCAGTGCTGCAATCGCCACGCCGACAATAATATACCCCATGTGATTGATCGAGGTGTAGGCAATCAGGCGTTTGAGATCGCTTTGTGCCAGTGCGGCGAAGGCACCATATAATGCAGCGACTACACCGAATGTGAGGATAACCAAACCGGCATCACGAAAGGCATCCGGCGTCATCTGCAAGGCAAAACGAACGATTCCATAAGTACCAAACTTCAACATAACCCCGGCGAGAATCACACTGCCTGCAGCCGGCGCCTGAACATGGGCTGCAGGTAGCCAGGTGTGAAATGGAAACACCGGCGTCTTGACCGCGAAGGTAATCAACATTGCTATCAGTGCCAGCATGGCAGCAACCCCTTCTAGCGGTGGGTCACTGATCCAGACGCGCATGTCAAAGGTATGCGGATCACTGCCGAGGTACAGGCCGAGAATGGCGAGCAATAATGGCAGACTGCCTAAAAAAGTGTAGATAAAAAACATCAGTGCAGCGCGTTGGCGATCTTCATGTCCCCATTGGGCAATCATGAAATACATGGAGACCAGTGACACTTCAAAGAAGACGTAGAATAAAATTCCATCCAGTGCAGTGAAAACTCCAATTGAGGCTGTCTCCAGTAACAGCATCAGCGCTACAAAGGCATGGGGTTGTTTGCGTACCTTGGCTGAGTAAATAAAGGTTACAAAAAAAAGTAATGCTGAGAGCAGTACCAGAGGCAAACTAATGCCGTCAACGCCAACTCGATAAGCAGCGCCAATGGAGGGCATCCAGTCGATTTGTTCGAGTTGCGCAAATCCCGTTTCACTTACGCCACGCGACCACATCATAATTGCCCCCAGCAGGGTCAGGCCACTGGTGATAATGCCAATAGCGTGCACGGCCGGTGCCGGTGACTTACGCATGAACAAAACAAGCAAGGCTCCAAGCAGTGGCAGAAAGATCGTGATGGATATTAATGGATACACGAATAGAGTCCCCTCGTTAATAAACCAGTAAGGTAATAAACATGAATACTAAAAGTAGTGCGCTGGCGACTGTGCTGATGGCAAGCTCCTTATGAATCAGGCCGCTTTGCAAAGTGCGTGCTTTCGCGCCAAGATTGATCGTGCCGCGTACAAATGAAAATATGAAACCATCGATGCCCTGATCATCGTTGCGACGCACAAGCTGGCCAAGTTTAAGTCCCAGCCTCCCGGTTGCGAGTACGCTTTCGTACAAAAAGCGCTCCAGCTTTTCACAACGGTGGGCAATGGCAAGCGCAGGACGCACCATTAAATTATCGAAACCACCGGCTATCGCAAAACCTCGATTTGTCCAGGGTAACAACGGACCAAGTAAACGCTTGACGGGAATAAACCAGCCCAGCAGCAAGCCACCTAAGGCCGCACTCAATCCTAGTATTTCGGGAATGAATTGGGTTATGTTGCTTTCGGTTAGCCGAATATTGAGCACAGGTTCCAGCAATGCTTCCAGGCCTGGGAATGCGGCGCCTAAAATAACGGCCAGTAAAACCAGTCCGCCCAGCCCGGCACCCATCCAGGCAAGCCCGCTTACGGGCTGACTGGTTCCATTTTTTTGCCAAAGAATTTGCAGCGCCCTGGCCATGTAACCACCGGTTAATAAAGTGCCGGCCAGGGCAAAGGGCAGTAGTACCACGATATGATCCGAGCTGAGTGCGGCCGCGATAATGGCATCTTTAGAAAAGAAACCACTTAACGGCGGGATGCCAGCTAATGCCAGTGCGGCCAGTGCGAAACCGAAAAATATTTTAGGGTGATTACGCCCGACGCCTTGTAGTTGTTTCAGCATAGTACTGTCGCGACTGTGCTGGAATACACCGGCACCAAGAAACAAACTGCTTTTTATCGCGGCATGGGCGATGAGGTGGAGTAATGCTGCCATCGGTACACCGGCGCCCACGGCAATCAACATCAAACCATACTGGCTGGAGGTGGATGCGGCCAGCATGCGTTTAAGATCCGATTCACCTAATGCAATTAGACCCGTGACGACGGTGGTGACGCCCCCCACGATGCCGATCACTAGTAATGTTTCTGGTGGTAACATCGGTGCGGTACGAATTAATAAAATCGCACCCGCGGCAACCAATGTAGCCGAATGCAACAACGCCGATACTGGTGTCGGACCGGCCATGGCGCGTTGCAACCAGTCGTGTAAAGGCGTTTGCGCAGATTTACCCATCGCCGCGACTAACAATAATATTCCGGCCGCAATGGCAGGCCCGCCGCTGGTGTTTAAAGTGGTGGCAATATCGCTGCTACCGGCATTTGCGATAAGAATAAAAACGGCAACATAAAGTCCCAAATCAGCACTGCGGGTCACCAGGAAAGCGCGCGTGGCCGCCGACTTGACCCCCGGCTTGCGGTACCAGAATCCAATCAACAGGTAACTGCTCAGGCCAATGAGTTCCCATGCGGAAAGTAATAATATCCAGTCACCGGCCAGCACCAGCGTCTGCATGGCAGCGGCGAACAACAACAGGGTGGCAAAGAAACGCACCTTTTCCTTATCATTTTTCATGTAGCCCACGGCATAAACCATTACCAGGGTACAAACTACGGCAACCAACGTTGAAAGCAACGCGGTTAAAGGGGTGGCCACAAGACGCAGCGGCATGCCGGGCAAACCAGGTAAAATGATTTCTTCACTCAGGCCATTAAATGTATTGGCCAACAAGCCCAGGCTTCCGAATAGACCGATAGCGGCCCCCAACAGTGCCAGCCCGGCAGGTTGTTTTCGTAACAACATGATCAGCAATGTTGCGGAAAGCGGAGCGAGAATGGCGACGGCGATCAGGTTCATCCCTTTAGCTCCGTGGCTTCTTCCATTTCCACCGAGCCTTTAGCACGGAAACGGGCAATGGCGACACCGAAGCCCACCGCCATTTCGATGGCCATGACGGTCATAATGATTAATACAAACATTTGTCCGGCGGGATTGTCCGGGTGCAGGTACCGCCAGAACGCTACCAGGTTGACCATCGCACCGGCAAGAATTAGTTCAACGCCCATCATGATCATGACCAGATTGGTTTGCGATAGCGCACCGTAGATGCCAACACCAAAAAGGGCTGCACCTGAAATCAGGGCAATAATAAGTTCAGGACTCATTTTTCCTTGCCCCTTTTAAGCGGTTGTATGGCGACCGCCGTGGCGGCAATCATCGCGGTCAGGATAGTGACGCCCGCCATTTCAAAAATCAGCATTGAACGATTCAATAATTCAAGACCTAGATCGACAGTTTGTTGTGCTGCATCGGGAAACGTCGTCGCGACCGGGCCCCAGTCAACGAACACCGCGACCGCCACTGCGGCCACAAACGAAACAAACCCTGTTATGAGTGACAAACGTTTCTGGTGAGTCATGTCCATAGTGCCCAGGCCACCGGGATCCATCATAAACATCACCATGAAAATCGCCATAATACTCATTTCAGTGGCCATCATCATGATTTGCAAGACACCCAGAAATTCCGCCTGCATGCTCAGGAACATCGCACCCAATGCTGTTTGTGAAAATAATAACGCAAGTGCAGAGCGCACCATTGAATAAGTACGAAACACCACAATGCCAAACCACACCCCTGCGAGTCCAAAAAAACCGATAAAAAACATTTGTGCCGTCATGGAAACTCCAGTACCAGCACACCAACGATTAGAATATTCGTTAGTGCCAGTGGAATGCCCAGTATCCAGCACCAGGAAAGCAAATGTGCTTCGCGGATACGTGGCATGTAACGCCCAGCCAGTAACATGGCGACGGTGACCGCTAATATTTTAATTGCGCTCCATGCCCAGGGCGGTAGCCAGGGTCCTTGCCAGCCACCCAGGTAAAAGATGACGGTGGCGGCTGCCAGGGTAACAATTAATACCAGTCTTCCCAGGCGAAACACGGCCAGTCGTACGCCGGTGTATTCTGCTTCGACACCTCCGGCCAGTTCGCCTTTGGCAATCATCATGTCGAACGGCGGTAAAAATGCCAGCGCCATGGACGCGACAAAAAATAATATAAATCCCAATGGTTGGTAAACAATGTTCCACAAATCTGCCTGGGAGATTACTATCTGAGTCGATAATAATGATTCGGCGCGCATTGCTACCGCGGTGATAGGCATGACAATCAACATGGCGTAAGCAATAAGCTGGCCCAGGAACCGCCAGCCACCTATCATCGCGTAAGCACCGTCTGGTCCCCAGCCAGCCATTAACAGAGCAACCAGAACATATACCAGTGCCGCATTGACGAACAACGCGCCGGTGGCAAGATCGGCAATAATTAAATTGGGTGTCAGCGGTATGACTGCAGCGGCCAGTAAGGCGGATAACAATAACAAGATCGGGCCGACTTCAAAAAAAATCCGATCAGGTTTGCGCGGTACAATCGATTCACGCCCGAGCAAGGCAATACCCGCTAGTAACGGTGCAGCAAGTTGAAAACGTCCACGACTGATCCAGGCCTCGAGGACGGCAACAAAGTAAGCACCCACCAGCAATAAGAGCACAATAAGCAGCGTGGTCATAACCGTATCTCCCACGGTGATAAGTCTAGTGAGTTCACGGCAACCAGCGCATCTCCCAGTTCCTGTTGCGTGGTTAGCCGTTCGATGAGATTAAGATGATGGGTTGACGGAGTCTCCAGTTTTGCATCCATCACCTGACCCTTTTCCAGACTCACTTGAAGATGAGCCTGACCTCGAGCGGTTTCGATCACCGCTTCTCCGCTACCACTGATGTCGCTAATTTTAGCATTTTCATTGACCCCGCCAAAATTACAAATGGCCCCGTTAGAGGCAAAACCTGTTTTTTCAATTAATATCAGGCTATCATTAATTTCGTTCAGACGAAGCTGTAAACGTGCACGGGCGTCGCCGTTTTTTTCGATGGCCGGGGTGAACCCAAGCTTCAGGTAAAACGTGTCATTACTGCGTGCATCTTTATTAATACCCGAGGCGCGTGCCACTGGACCAAGTAACGTGATATCAGTATGGTCATTAAGCTTGCCAATACCTGTGGTGCGAGAATTTAATAAGGGTGTCCGCCGTAAGCGCGTGTTTAATGTTTTCATTGC
>QILH01000120.1 GCA_003233255.1 Gammaproteobacteria bacterium
ACGAAGCCACCTTGCTTCGTGCCTTTTCTTATAACTTTGAAGCACTCTGCGTGTCGTGCAATCACTGTTTTGAATCGCTGCGCGTTGCAAGCAGCATTCCCTAATGGTATATAAAATGGAAACTCAAAAACAATTCCCTCAAACCTTTAGCTTTGAATTTTTTCCGCCCCGCACAGCAGAAGGCGTTTCTAAATTAAAGGCCGTTCGTAAAAAATTAAGCTTATTACAACCCAAATATTTCTCGGTTACATTTGGCGCAGGCGGTAGCACCCAACAAGGTACATTAGATACTGTAGTCGATATACAAAAAGCGGGGTTTGCTGCAGCCCCTCACATCTCCTGCATCGGTACCAGCAAACAAACTATTACCGAGTTATTAAAAACCTATAAGGACAATGGTATTAAACATCTGGTTGCTCTGCGCGGGGATATCCCATCTGGTGCCGGCAACTTGAGTGATGGTGATTTTACTTATGCTAATGAGCTGGTTACTTTCATTCGTGAACAACATAATGATGACTTTTATATTGAAGTGGCCGCTTACCCAGAATTTCACCCCCAATCTCTAAATGCAAAAGTCGATCTAGATAACTTCAAACGCAAGGTGGATGCAGGTGCAGATAGTGCTTTAACGCAATACTTTTTTAATCCCGATGCCTATTTTCGTTTTATTGATGATTGCGAGAAACGTAATATTAATATACCCATCGTACCCGGCATTATGCCCATCACCAATTACACTCAGCTCGCACGCTTTTCTGATATGTGCGGTGCCGAAATCCCGCGTTGGATCCGTAAACGTCTTGAGAACTTTGCTGACGATAAAGAATCGTTAAAAGCATTTGGTGAAGACGTGATTACCGAACTGTGTCATAAACTGTTAGAAGCCGGATCACCTGGCCTGCATTTTTATACCTTAAACCAGGCAGATACCAGCACCGCGATCTGGAATAATCTCGGGCTTTGATATTGACGCAACAACAACTTCACAAGTCTAGTAAATACGCTTACACTAGTTTCCAGACCAGTGATCTTATTTGAATTTTATACCCATGCGAACCACTAGAATTTATTGTCCGGAAATTAGCTTAGCACAACATCAGTTTGAATTGAGCGACACCGCATCATCTCATATTTGTAAAGTCTTGCGGCTTAATTCCGGTGATCCTCTAATACTGTTTGATGGTAAAGGTAACAGTTATAACGCGACACTTGAGATCGCGTCTCGCAAAAAAGCCCTCGTTCTAGTCCACAATGTCCTTATCGAAAACACTGAATCTTGTTTAAGCCTGCACCTTGGCCTCGGCATGAGCAAAGGGGATCGAATGGATTATGCTATCCAAAAAGCCGTTGAAGTGGGTGTTACCCATATCACTCCGTTAAAAACTAAATTTAGTGTTATTAAACTCGACGAAGATCGTCAACAGAAAAAATTACAACACTGGTCGGGTATCATTATTCATGCCTGTGAGCAATCCGGACGCACAATATTACCAGCATTAAATCCGATTACACCTCTGTCTAATTGGCTAGGACACGATGCTGGACACAAAATTGTATTTGATACTGAAGCAAACACCGCATTATCTCAACTCGAAAAAAAAGATTCAGTATCCATATTAATCGGTCCTGAAGGTGGCCTTTGCAATACAGAAATAGAGATGGCTATAACACACCAATTTAAGCGCATTAAACTTGGACCAAGAACCTTACGCACTGAAACGGCTGCGGTAATAGCATGTGGTGCTATTCAAACAATATGGGGGGATTACACGAATTAATTTTGTAGCTTAAAATTATTCTGCCAACATATTAACTATGTAACCCAAGAATTCGAGATTCAAGCTCATCAATATCTGGAACAATAGCGACGATACCATTTAAATTAACATACGCCTTGATTGCCTGGCGTTGACCAGCCGGACTATCTGTATATTGAATATTATTAGGACGCACCAGCTGCAAACTGGGCAGTCCCTGACTAAGCACGGCAACATAGGGCATGTCAACATTTCCATTTAATGTATTTAACACGGCAATTCTACAACCTTTATGCATCTTACCCGGCTCACCATCACTCACCAGTTCAAACGAAATAAAAGGAATCCGCTGTTCCCGCCAGCTTAAATGTCCCAGAAACCACTCGGGCGCATCATTGACTTTGTCAGGTTCAGAATAAGCTATGATCTCGGCCACCGCGGCATTAGGTAAAATCAAAATCTCTTTATTCAGCGGCAGTAGTAAGCTGTGCACAGCTTCAAACTGTTTGCGTTGGTTCGGGTCTAGTGCAGACCCACCAACTTCAGCGATGTCTTTTACGTCTGACATTTAAACCACCTCGATGGCCTGTAAGTGTTCCGTTAATTTACGTGCTAACTGTTCGGTATTGCCAACAAACTGAACATCACACACTTTTTTTACATTATCCGGCATACTGCTGATGACGCAACTCTCGCTTGACTGTAACCAGACCTGCCCACCATTTTCCAGTAACCTGATGCAACCAATCTTACCGTCGTCACCCATACCACTAAATATAATTGCGCCTGCTTTTTTTCCATAGCGAACCGCCACATCCGAAATGGCTAAATCAATTGACGGTGTATAATGAAAACTTTCCGTCAACGATTTTAATTCAACATTTCCGATCGGATTAATTTCTAGCCGTTCACCAACCGGAGCAATAATAACATCTCCCTCAAGAAATACATGTCCCTCTTTTGGTGGTATAACATTAAGTTTGGTATACCGATTTAGTTGTTCTGCCAGTTTTGTTACAAAATTCGCACCTAGATGCTGGGTTACAATAAAACCAGCTGGAATATCCTTCGGTAACGCTTTCAAAAAACGTTTTAACGCCTCGGGGCCCCCAAGAGACGCGCCCAAAACCCACACTCTTGTGGCCAGATTTTGATCTGGACGTAGTTTTCTTTCCTTTTTTAGTAAAGCATCCTCCGTTATTTCCGGTTGTTCAAACTCGGCAGATTGCCAGTCATCAATCCCTCGCAAATCTGCTATTTTCTGCATAAGGCTAAAATGCCATTTCGAATCCGCCGCTGATTCATTAAGCGTTAATGCCGTTACGTCATTAAATATAATTGGAATCTCAACCTTATCAAGCACTTCATGCAACAGTGCATCATCGTGATCGGTGTCATCATGTAAATCTAAGAGTAAAACATCGGCATCCGCCGTTTTTAATTTGTGTAAGAATAAACGTGTCAACGGCTCACTAAGAACGACATTAAGCCCGGTCAACGACATTAGCCGCCTAAGGTTCGTCCGCTGTTGCAGTGAATCGGAGGCAATTGCAATCGCCACATCACTTAAAGCCGTTTGCGACATCAATATATTCTCAAAAACCGTGTTCGTTATACTCAGATTGGACTTGCTTTTTGACAGATTTATTCCTGCCGTATCCACAGGTTAATTAATCCCGTTGTCCGAGCAAATTATCAATATTTTCTAATAATTCACTTTCGCTGTAGGGTTTGCCCATATATATATTCACTCCAATATTCATAGCCCGATCACGGTGTTTCTGACCAGTACGTGAGGTGATCATAATTATCGGTAGATCATTAATGACATCGTCATTACGAATATTTGTCGCAAGTTCAAAACCATCCATACGCGGCATCTCAACATCAAGCAACATTACATCGGGAGTGAAGTCCTGAAGTTGCGCAAGGGCATCAACGCCGTCTTTTGCTGATACTGTCTTGAAGTTATTTCGTTCTAATAGTCTAGTCGTGACTTTTCGCACCGTAATGGAATCATCAACGACCATAACAAGTGGCACACGTTTCTCTTCCGGCATCACCATATCATCTGTAATGTCGTGTTCAGTTTCAGCAAAGGCCTCTTCGTGCGTGATGCTTGATAGACGAATTAATACGGCGAGATCAAGAATTAATACCACATTACCATCGCCCATGACCGTTGCACCTGAAATACCGCGTAAAGTACTTAATTGTGGACCTACGGGTTTAACGACTATTTCCCTACTACCAATTAATCCATCAACATGTATTGCTGCTCTATATTCACCCGAACGAACAAGTAATAATGGTAAATGACTAATATCTTCTGCTGGCATCTGCACTTCACTAAGGCCCATTGCACCGCCTAGATGAATATATTGATATTCATTCTCAAGCCAATGGTAGGTTGCACTTTTATCAGTTTGCATACGTCCAATCTCTTCACGAGAAACACGTTCAACTGTTTCAACGCCTAACAAAGGAATCGCATAGGTTTCTTCGCTAACCGTAATCATCAAGGCGCGGGTTACAGATAAACTGAGTGGCATGTTTATATTAAATACCGTGCCCACTCCTTTTTCGGTTTTAATCTCCAGTAATCCACCGAGTTGTTTTATTTCATTGTTGACGACGTCCATACCCACACCACGTCCTGAAATCTGGGTGATTTCATCAGCGGTACTAAATCCGGACTCAAGTATAATATCGAGTAAATCTTCTTTACGAACATCGGCATCCGCCTTTAATATGCCGCGTTCAATCGCCTTACTTCGAATAGCATCCAGATCAACACCAGCGCCATCATCACGAACACTAATAACAACATCCGAACCTTCTCTTGAAAAGCTTAGAACGATATTACCGCTCTTAGCCTTATCAGCTTCTTTTCGTTGCTCTGGCATCTCAATACCATGTGCGATAGCATTCCTCAGCATATGCTCGATAGGAGACATGATTCGTTCAAGTACAGTACGATCGAGCTCATTGTCAGCACCTTCAATCTGAAACTCGACATTTTTACCCAATTCTTCAGCGGTTTGACGAACAATGCGTCGCATACGTGGAACCTGGCCTGATATCGGAACCATACGCGTCCGCATCAAACCTTCCTGTAAATCAGTATTGACACGCGACTGCTGCAACAAAAGGGTCTCGGATTCACGGGTTAGATTAGACAAAATGCTACGTAATGAATTCAGGTCACTAAGCGATTCGAGCATACCTCGTGACAGCGTTTGCATTTGGGTAAAGCGATCAAACTCAAGCGGATCGAAATCATGCTGGACGCTACCGCTCTCTTCAGTACGATATTGAATTTGTGCTTCAGCTTCAATTTCAAAATTCCGCAGCTGTTCTCGAAAACGCTCAACCGTATCATCAAGCTCAGTTAAGTTGTATCGGAAAGCATTGGTCTGCTGCTCCATGCGGGAACGATAAATACTTACTTCACCGGCAAAGTTAACCAGATTATCTAATAGATCAGAACGCACGCGAACCAGGTCACCTTTCGCTCGTTGCTGAGCCTGCTTCTGCTTTTCGGTTGCCTCAACAACAGCTGAAGTTTCTGCTTCTACTGCGGGGAACTGCGTACCCCCTAGTTGAACCACATTTGTTAATCCGTTTTCTGCAGGGACGACAGAAGTTAGGTTTGTTTCTACTTCTTCGGCGAGATCGAAAGAAAAATTCGATTCGGTATTTTTTTCGCCATTACCAGGCGTTTCAGGTTGTTCATCAATATCAAAGTCAATCACATCAAGGCCCGCAATATCTGACATAGAACTCGCATCGATAGAAGTCACTTCATCTATCGAATTTGATGTTGATTCCAAAACCGACGCATCATAGCTCTCAGATTTTGCTAATGCATTAATAGCTGCAATCAATTTATTGGCTGCAACTGGGTGTTCCTGTTTACGAACAAGCTCGAGCATTTTAACGAGATCGTCCTGGCCTTTTTGTATGGCCTTAAACATATCATCCGTAACGTCTATTTTTTTATCAACAAGAGCGGTAAGCATAGTCTCGATACTATGACTTAAGTCACCGACTTCAATGACGCCCGCCATACGCGCGCCACCTTTTAATGTATGCAATTGTCGTTGTAATGCTTTTACATGTTCCGGACTATCAGGCTCTTCTATCCATTCGTTAAGAGTGTGATCGCTTTCATCCAGTATTTCTACACCTTCTTCAAGGAAAATCTCCAGCAATTCTTCATCATAATCTGAATCTGACATTGCCTCGGCGAGCGCCGCCTGCATCGCCTGCGCTTCATCTTGTGCAACAACATCATCAACAATAACATCCTGCTCAGGTATTTCACTGTTTTCGTCTAAGCTATCAATATCATCTGCCAGGATTTCCTGCATAGTTTCAGGCATATGAATTTGCATAGTCGGAGATTCATAACGCGTTTTATCAAGTAACTCACGAGTTTTTTTAATCAGCTCGGTATTACTTGGTAGCTCTTCGTTGAGATCCAGTTTATCGACTGTCTCAGCAATAAATCCGCCGGCTTCTTCGAATAAGTATACTAATTCATTATCGACTTCGAATTTGTTTTCTTCCAGATATTTGGCATGCTCTTCCAGGAACCCACATAACTCTGCAACCTGAGGAACACTGGCGGTACGTGAACTCCCCTTTAGCGTATGCAGGGCACGAATTAATTTTGGATTTGCCGTTCGATCTTTATTTGACTCCCAGTCATCAATATAATGACGCAGGGCGGTTAAATGAGTACCGATTTCTTTTCGATAGATTCCTAACAATACGGGATCAATTGAAGGCAGCAAAGAACTTTCGGCAGTCGAACTCGCTGAAGGCTCATATATTCCTGCATCGCCATCAGCGTTAAGTAACGCTAAATCATCATCTTCAAGATCTAATTCAATACCTTCTATTTCCAGAGGTTCTGCCGGTTCTTTTGGCGATTGCTCCTCAGGTACTTCGACTTGCCCCAGATCTACTTCGGTATCCTGATCACTGCTATCGGCAATCCCAAAATTCAGTTCAGTAACATTTTCAAGCCCATCAAGCGCTAAAACTTCGTCTCCAACCTCCAGTTCTGTATCCACTGGCGATTCAAGTTGAAGACTGTCACCCTTAATAGTTAAATCTGAATCTGTAATCGGCGGGATTTTTAAATCTTCATCTGAGTCTTCGACATCGGGATCATCAAGCGATAAATCAAAATCAGGTTCATCACCTTCGAACTCCAGTTCACCATCAGCCGTAACAGAGTCGTCATCCGTACTTTCTACATCCGCATCGGATGTTTGAGTCAACGTTGCTTCTAGTTGTTCACGATCAAGATTATCGATATGAACGACTTCCCCCTTACTTATCGCATCAGCCTTCTCCATTAACAAGTAGGTTTTCTGACCGGGTTTATCACCCTGTCTAAATAGATTCAATAATCCTGGCAAACTTTCTCGAGCCTGTTCCAGTAAATCATAGATCTCAGCTGATGGTTCAATAGTACGATCAATAATTCGATTGAGCATATTTTCATAGGCCCAGGCAAATTCACCGACATCATTCGCTCCAACCAGACGGCCACTGCCTTTTAAGGTGTGAAAAGAGCGTCGTAGATCTTTCAATGCCTCTTCATCCGCTGGGTTATTTTGCCAGCGGGGTAACAGACGTGAAATATTAGATTGCTCTTCTTCAGCCTCTTCCAGAAATATCTCGACTATTTCATCGTCGAGTTCATCGGCCAACGACGTGGGCGCCGAACGTGCTGGCGCATTATGAGTAACAGGTTTTGGTGCAGGCTTCGCTCTAGTATCCTCAGCTTCTACTGCCGGTAAATTAAAACCTTGGGTAATATCACCCTCAATATGGGGTTCTTGAGTAGCATAAGGTTCCTGTACATCGTTGCTGGTCGATTCCGGTGCGATTGCCGCAGCGGCTTCATCATAACCTTCTAAACTAAATTCACCCGAGAGCTCAGTATCAGGCTCCAGTTCCATCTCGGAAATATTAATCTCAGGTTCCGTGCTATCCATGTCCAGGACGAGTGTAGATTCACTACCCACATCTGGCATCGGAATATCTTCACGCGTCAGGTCATTCTCAAAGTCAGGAGCAGTCAGATCCACAAGTGTATGTTCTGACTCTTCTATCCCATCATCTAAGGCCACAGCTTCCGGTTCTATAGCTTCTTCAGGTATTAAAACACCTAACTCATTCAGGCTTCTTTCTGCAACATCCAGAATGGCAGAAGGATGCCCCCAGCTTTCCGTTAATGATTCCAGGTAATATTCAACACTGCTAATGGTATCGGCTAACAAGTCGAGGGTATGCTGCTCTGGTCGGGCTGATTGTGCAATGATGGAGTTTAAAACATATCTTGAAGTATATTTGAGAATATCAGCAGAACGATTCAAGGTAAGCATCGATAAAGAGCCACGAATTCTGTCTAATAAATTGGGAACCTCCTTCAGAACATCAATATTCTTCGGCATACGAGTATAGTCGTTAAAGGATTCCTTAATATGCGTCAGATCTACCTTAACTTCATCGACAACCCGTTTAACCAGTTTGCGTTGTTCAGGATCGGCAAACTGGTGAATAATAGAATCCTCAGAGCTAAATTCCTCTGATAATTCTTCTTCGGCATGGGCTGAAGTCGGCTCATTCAATGCGCCTTCAATGCTGAGTAAGGCACCGGCGACATCCATAAGCGCACTTTCTTCAATATCGTGCTCGGCATTTGCCATTGCCTGCATAACTTTAATTTGATCCTGCAAGACCATACGTTGTGCACCAAAGCCCAACATATCAAGCGTGTCGCCCATTTGTACCAATTTGCTACATAGATTTGTTAATACCGATGGATCGCGTTCATCGGAACGCACAAACACATCAAGGTTATCTTTGACCTGGGTAAGATCTTCCAATAGCACGGAGGAAACGGTTTTCATCAATGCTGCGTTGGGCGCCGACAAATCGGCACGCGCTCGTTCCAGTGTTTCGGTATCCGGCATTAACTCGGCAAGATCGAACGCCGTTTTTATCTCATTAACCCGCTCACCTTTAGAATTCGATGTGGCGACATAATAAAGTAAATTTTTAAGTAAATCTTTTGGTGGATTATTGGTAAGCGCAAACTCACCTTCATCGATTATTCGTTTAAACTGCCGATCTACCTGCCCCATCAACTGTTTTACGGCAACCGATGATTCAATACCACGGTCTCTGAGTCCTTCGGCAACACCACTTGCCGCCCATAAAACTCGGCTGGTATCAGGATCATTTGCAGAAGGGCGAAGTCGATCGATAACCGCACCTATTCGGTTGATGCCCATTTTTAAATCACTACCACGAAACCAGTCTAATAGACCAAGATGGTAAACATGACGAAAACGACTGATCAAAGAACCGATGGAATCATTACTTGATTCAGCAGGCGTTGGAGCATCAATTTCCAGGTTGGGAGAAAAAAGCGCGCTTTCAGATAAAAACGCGGCACTACGAGCCGCTCGTAAATCATTGAGTAATGGTAGAAGTATGATAGGGTAGTCGGCCTGGCCTGATTGCAATTTTTCCAGGTAATCAGGCAGTTGCATCATGCCCCGCATCATCGCTTCAAAGGCATCATTGCGGTTATTAATCTGATTATCGATGAGAGCCTGGGTAATGACCTCAAGTTCCTGCGCAAGCATACCCGCTCCGTATAACTCGACCATTTGCAACGTGCCGTAGACCTGATGCAAGTAGTTTAAGCAAAATCGCAATTGCGACTCATCATCCGGCGTTTCGACAAAGGCCTCGAGTGCCTTACGTGCGTTATCCATGGTCGCATCAATTTCAGATTTGACCCAGCTAAGTGTATGACCGTCAATTCGGCTTACATCTGACATTTATTCTTTAACCTCATCAATGCCAGGCCCATCTAAGTCTGTACGACGTTGGAAAGCCAATGTTGATTGATAATCAATTTGTGATAATTCGGGATGACTCCAGCCAAACACCTCACCAGCGCCAAGCAGTAATATTCCACCCGGTTTTAGACGCGTTGCCAGTTGATCCAGAAGCTGGTTTCTTAATTCTCGTTTGAAGTAAATCAAAACATTCTGACAGAGAATGATATCCATCTGTCCGATAGGCTGTTGCGTTAACGCCAGTAAGTTTATTTGGGTAAAACAGACCTTTTGTCTTAATGATGGCCTGACCTGCACGTGCTCATCATCTACATTTTCAAGATAAGTCCGAGAAATTTCTTCAGGTACATTTTTAACCCTGCGTTGATGATAGATCGCATCACGTCCTGTTTGTAGCGCCGCGCGACTTACATCGGAAGCGGTGACACCATAGTAAAATTC
Organism: Gammaproteobacteria bacterium; assembly: GCA_003233255.1. Classification (GTDB taxonomy): domain Bacteria; phylum Pseudomonadota; class Gammaproteobacteria; order UBA6429; family Thiohalophilaceae; genus SZUA-24. The sequence goes on from QILH01000120.1 coordinate 10,094, forward strand.
AGGATGATTTAAAAAATAATAATCCAGCAACATCGCCAGTGAATAAGGTTCTTCACCGGTTGCACATCCCACACTCCAGGCATGCACGGTATAAGGCTTCGATTTTGTTGCGGTTAGTTCCGAAAGATATTTATCGCGGATTAAATCAAGCGAATATTCATCACGATAAAAACGGGTTTCATGCACGGTAAGACGATCAACCAGCGTTTCCCATTCGACCTGTCCACTCGAACCATCCATGATCAGGTTAAAATAACTTTGATAATTATCAACCGCAACTTCTCGCATACGAGAGACTAAATTCATAATTAAAAAGGTTCGACGTGATTCAGGTAAGGCAATGCCCGTTCGTATCTCAAGCAGTTCAACCCATTGTTGAAACAATACGTCGTCCATCTCTGGCACTTCTGAGTATTGCCAGGGCGTTTGACTGTGCACTTGTTCGCGTATCGCCACCAACGGTGATCACCTCTTTACCGTTAGCCCGGCAACTTAAAGCCTGCAACGGAACGACGTAACTCATTCGCTAATTCCGCCAGGTTACCAATCGATGCTGCTGTTTCATTGGTACCTGCCGAGGTTTGAGTTGTAATCTCCTGAATAACATTCATGGTGTCAGAAATATTATTCGCCGCACTGGCCTGTTGTCTTGCTGAGTCGGAAATATTTCGAATCAAATCGGCCAGATGCTTGGATACAATTTCAATCTGTTCCAACGCCTCACCCGCGTTTTGCGCTAACTGGGCACCCTTCACAACACCTGCGGTACTGGACTCCATCGAAGACACCGCTTCTTTGGTATCCGACTGAATGCCTTTCACCAGTGCTTCAATTTGTTTGGTCGCATCACCTGAGCGTTCCGCCAGTCGTTGTACTTCGTCCGCTACCACCGCGAAGCCTCGTCCGGCTTCCCCGGCCATCGCTGCCTGAATCGCCGCGTTTAATGCCAGGATATTGGTTTGTTCGGCAATGTCGTTGATTAATTCAACGATGTCACCAATCTCCTGCGAAGATTCACCAAGACGTTTAATCCGTTTCGAGGTTTCCTGAATCTGCTCACGAATACTGTCCATACCATGAATAGTACGTTGCACCGCTTCGTTACCGCGTACCGCGATATCAACCGACTTGTTCGCTTCTTCGGCCAGCTCACCCGCGTGGCTGGAGACCGCTTCAATCGACACCGCCATTTCGTTAATCGCAGAAGACGCGCCGGTAATCTGTTGC
>QILH01000087.1 GCA_003233255.1 Gammaproteobacteria bacterium
CTTCGTGACAGAACTCAACTACTTCTGAAGTTCCTTCACGGCCTGCGATGGTTACTGAACCGTCTAGTTTCTTACCTGTGTCATCAGTTACACTTACATATGCTGGAATAGGCATAATATTTCTTCCTTTTTAAAAGTTATATTCAATTTCCACGACTTAAACGTTAATAAATTAAAATTTAAATCCACCAATCCTGAGCATACACGGCATTACGCCATAGAAAGCACACTCAAGTTTCAACGCACGGTTCCGTTGCACGCTGCCATTTTGGCATTTACCTCAACCATCCAGAGACAGAGCTGTAAACACCGCGGCGATTCCCTCCGCCGCTTGAGATTTTTGTTGTTAGTCCTTATCCGCTGGCATTTGTGCGACCAGTGATAATTTCACGTCCACGCCTTCAATCTGGAAATGCGGCATAACGTATAAACTAACGCTATAGAAACCAGGATTTTCTACGATCTCGGTGACTTCAACACGGCCATCACGTAATGGATGCGTCGCAATCAAATCTGGCTCTGGATCGTTCATCTTGGTCACTAACGTTTGTATCCAGTCATTGAGTTCCATCTCGAGCACTTTACGGCTCTTGGTTGAACCAATGTTTTCACGTTGTAACACTTTTAAATAATGCGCTAAACGTGAGACCAGGAAAATATAAGGTAGACGCGCATTAATACGGCTGTTTGCGGTCGCCTCCGGTGTGCTGTATTCCGGTGCTTTTTGTGCTGAGTTCGCTGAGAAAAAACAGGCGTAATCGCTGTTCTTATAGTAACTCAGTGGGATAAAGCCCAGTTCAGCAAATTCCAGTTCCCGTGTTTCAGGAATAATGATTTCGGTAGGAATTTTTCCCTGTAAACCTTTACCCGCATCGTATAAATGAATGGGCAGGTTTTCGACTTTACCACCGGACTCCGGTCCACGAATATTCACACACCAACCATTGTCCTTAAAGCTTTTTGCCATATTGGCCGCGAAGGCAAAACTGGCATTACCCCAAAGGTAATTCTCACTGCCTTCTGCATTTACTTCTTCTTCATAGTTAAAAGCACGCACAGGATTATTTTCCTGTCCATAAGGTAAACGCAGCAGGAAGCGTGGCAGGGTTAAACCCAGGTAACGTGAGTCTTCCGATTCACGTAAGCCGCGCCAGCGAATGTATTCGGCACGATCCATATAATTTTCCAGATCATGAACTTTAGACAGGTCGTTAATATCGCCCTTCTTAAAGAACATGGGGCCGACTGAACCCAGGAATGGACAATGTGTTACCGAAGATACACGTGATAACTCGGTCAATAGCGCCACATCCTGTGCACCGGCATCGAACTCATAGTTAGACACGACAGTCGAAATAGGCTCACCCCCTGGGGTGTCGTATTCCTGCACATAAATATGCTTATAGAGACCCGACTGAGTCGTATCCGGTGCGTCTTCAAAGTCTTCACGTAGATCGTCTTTGGAACAATCCAACAGTTCAATTCGACAGTTGGCTTTGAAGTCAGTACGTTCAACCAGATATTTCAAACCCTTCCAGGCAGATTCTACTTCCTGGAATCGTTCGTGATGCATGATGGCATCAAGTTGCTTACTTAATGTCTGGTCGATTTTGGCAATATATTGATCCAGTAAAATCTTGTCGATCTTTATGCTGCCAGTTGCGCTGTCTTCCATCACTTCTAAAAAGACTTGCAGTGCCGCCGTTAAACGTTCATTTAACGATGTGTCTGCCATCGCAGTCACATCACTAAACGCGTCATAGGCAACGGGATCGGTGACTGGTTTTATATCAACCAGATCACATAAACGCTCATATACATTTGCATCCTGTTCTTCTACAACTGCTTCATCAGCACCTGCATGTTCTTGAATAGCCATTAGTATTACTCCCCTAGCTAGTTAACTGGTGATACTCATTAAGACTCAGTAGATTCGGCTTCTTTCTCACCGGCTTCTTCTTTCGGTGCAAGCTTGTCGAGTTCTGCCTTGAGACCTTCAAGTTCGGGTTGATTTTGAACAATCTTTTCCAATTCACGGCGGAATTTACCGTTATCAAGTAAATTAGATTTAAGATCCTTTAACAGGTTACGCATTGATAACAAGTTATCTAATTCTGGAACCTGCCTGGCAACCTGTTCGGGGTTGAATTTTTTAAAGTTGTCAAACTTTAAATTTACACCAATCTCCGTTCCATCATTTTTGATTACATTATCAACTGTGAATTTCGCCTCTGGGCTAAAGTCCGTTAAGACCTGCTCCAGATTTTCTTTGTTAATGTTGATCCGTTCACGATTAGCGACACTGCCTTTGGTTTTACCCCCACTAAAATCGCCTAATGCAAGCATTTTTAGAGGTAATTCCAGCTTCTTACGTGCGCCCCCAGTTTCCACGTCGAGCGTGATATTCACACGCGCTTTGGGAATCTCATTTTGAAAGCTATCAGCCATTTGTTACTCCTTAATTTCCGTTATATAACGCTTTATCTTTTTAGAACCTCTGAATAAATTCACTACACTTATCAAAATGAACTTAATCAGAGATTCTTAAATCTATCCGACTTTACAGGCCGCTTATAAAAACTGCGCGGCCTGGGCCAGATCCCAACGACACATTTGAGCAGTCACTTCATTAAGTTGCTGCTCATACTGTGTACGATTCTGTTCAGTTGCACCGCTAATAACACTGCGCAGGGCATTTTGTAATTGTTTGGCAACCGACATAGCTAATTGAACATCCCATATTGCCAGTGATGTTCGTTCAGCCAGTTTAAATAATTCTTCCAACATAGGATAAGCCAGCTCCGGCCGCCCATGATCCAGACACAATTGCGACATGCCCAGGCGTAATTGAAACCGATTTTTTTCAGTTTTCGGTCGATATTCATTTAACAATGCCAGTCCGGCATTCAGGTCGCTGTCGTTGGCCACTTCGCAGGCTTCATTGATTTTTTCCAGCAAATCTTCATTACCATCATCAGCGGCAATAAGCGGCCCACTTGATTTACCGCCGCCACCAATTTTATTTAACCAGCCGATGGTTTCAGCGTTTGCAAAAGGAGTATCATCGTCATAGCGAAGTTCTTCTATGCCTGGAAAACGTTGCATCATTGCCGTAGTTTCATAACTGATTAAATTCGCAATGTCATTCTTGCCCATCGCTTTGGCCGCACGTTGCGCATACATTTGTAAATCAAATAACAGATGACCGCCCATTTCAAAAAAGATTGCTTCACATAACTTTAGCGCGGCTTCATTGTCACCCGAAGCGAGTGCCGCCGTTATTTGATTTACACCCACAGAACGAGGCGCGGTCAGGCGAGTCTTGCCGCTCTCATTAGGCGGCATCATCATGCCACCCCAACGTGCAGCACGCGCATAAGCTATGCCACGAGCGTATTCTTTATCGGCCATCAACTGGTCAACGATTTTACGAATAAATGAGTACAGTTCCGTTTCTGACATCGTTGAGGACAGGTCGGCGCCTGCAATGGGGTTGTCCTCACCACGCACGATATCAGTCTGCGGCGCAATACTAACATCATTTAAATTAGTTCCACTGGTATTGGTAACATTCGAACTGGTTGAAACATCATTGCTATTCTCCGCACTGACTTCCTGTTTAGGAGGAGCTGGGGGTGGAGCAGATACTTTTTCTTTGGTCTTTTTAATCCAGTCGTGTAATAAATTAAAATTGTGCGATTCGTCATTGGTAACACTAACGATCACTTCATTTAAGCGTTCAACCTGCCTTTCTAGATTGTGTACGATTTCTTCCGTTATCGGCTCCTGACTCTGTTTTACGTAAGCAATCATCTTGCTGCTGTTTAACCATAATAAAGCACTATTGCGGGCATTCTCTTTTTCCGGGTATAGATTGTCACCGAATCGTTCCATTAGTTCGCGATATAAAATCAGTCCATCGGTTAAACCTTTAGCGCCATTTATATATGTATTTGCGAGAGTAAAATAACCTGCCGCGCGTAAATCCTTTCCAATATTGGCCAGGATCTCCCTGGTCAAGGTCATTACCGCGTTGTAGTCATTAAACGCCAGCTTATCGATCTCGGTTTTCACCAGAACAAATTCATCACTGTAGCGAGGATCTTCTCCCGATGCATTTCCCTCAAAGGGCTGTAATAGTTTTTCAATTGCATCCGGAATTTTATCAAAAATTTCCGATTCTTCCTCGGCAGAAGCTTCGAGCATTAAATCAGAATCGGATTGTTCGCCCAGGTCTGCATTTAAAATCGCATCGACATCCAGAGCAGGTTGATCGGCACTGATTTCATCCATAAGAATTTTATCATCAAGCCCTCCTTCGAGTTCGATATTATCCATGCTCATGATAACCGACTCCTCGGTCTGTAAATCACTTGTGTCTATTACCGTATCGTCTGTATTCATATCGTCACCCTGGAATTAGCCACTTCATCTAATACTTCCTGAAGACTCATGTCTGTTGGAAAATGATACTTGCTTAGTTGAATTGGATCGGCATTGAGCGTTTCTATTTCTTGTAACACATCCATCACCGTGTCATCGGTACGTCGAGTTTCAACTAACAACGCAAAATAAGAAGCTGGTATTTGATGAAAGAAGAGTAATAACCGCGCCGGGATTCCCGGAGCGGCCGGGTTCCAGACAAAATTTGCTCGCCAGTTACGTTCACCGATTGCTGTCTTGCTAAGCTGCAACCAAAATACAATATGTTTTATTGCGTTATCACCCGTCGGCAGTGGAAAACGTAAGCCCCAATGCACGCGAGTTGGGCTACGACGTGCTACCGTTTGCAAAGAACTCACTACGACATACATAAAAGCGACACGTAGTTTTTCATCTGCACCAGGTAATATTTCTTCCCAGATATCACCCATGGTCGTATTTTCCAACATTGAAAATAATCGCTCGGTCCAGTCAATACCCTGAATTTCTATTTGTTGAGAACCGGTTACGTCAATAGAATTTAATAACATATCCAGTGGCTCATTTTCCCAGGGATGTGCGACCAGGGCATCAAATGACTTATAGGTATCGGCAAACGCTAAGGGCGTTATGGCCTGATGATGTTTCAGTGTGGCATTATCACTCGCCCTGAACATAACAAAGGGATAATTACGCCCAACCTTGTCCGTGCTCGGAGCAATCACACCCGTCATAGTCTTATCGTTCTCATCACCCGCAAAGACGAAGCGATAATTTGGGCTAAGTAAAAATACTTTTCGCCAGCGATCTTCAAAACGACGATTTAATAAAGTAACCCCATCCTGAACCCATTCATCCAGCGCAACCGCTTCACGCACTTTTATATTGTGTTTTATAAAATCGCCGTGCAGGGGCAGCTTGCCACAGCAACCAATCACCTCACGTATGGCCGGCTGGTGCGAAACCTTTTCCTGTTTATTTTTGAACGTAAACATGAACTAGCCTCGGCCCGCCACAGATGAACGTTTTCGCCCACCACCAATAATTCGTTTAGGGATGGAATATTTATTAAACAGACCAGGTTGCAGTAAATTATTTGAACGGTCTGCTTTGACTTTAAAACTCACTCGAATCGGTTTGCCATTGATGGCTTCCATATTCCATACGCTTAAATACTGTGTGCCGCGCTCTTTCACTAAACGCGCTTTTCTAAACAGATGGAAAATACCCCACGTCCCATGTTCAGTTTGCTCTGCACGCATATTATTTAATTCAGAGATCGCGGTAATACTTGCACCCGTGCTGTCACTATTACCCGGCCACTGGAACCGACGCCACTCTTGAGGCCCATTGCGATATCGATAAAGTTGTCCATTCGTCTCCAGGGAAATTTCGCTTATACCGGTGGTCGGCATGGGGTAGAGATAAAAAGTCATTTCGGGTGTCATACCACCGCGTTTAAACAAACCACTGGTGATTCTCTGACTACGATTCAGTGCGTATATAAAATTTTTATTAAAGCCAGCGCTAAGGCCCATCCACGAACGCTGTCGCCATTTACCATTATGTTTGTATATGTAGGAACCAAGATGATCTCGCACAAAAGTCCATAATACCCCATCTTCAGGGTGAAAAAACTCAGCAACATCTTCAATCGCTGCATCCGGGCCATTGTCAGTAAAAGGAAAACGCCCACGAATCCGATCTTCGTATTCAGCCAGGACAATGGATGCCCATTTACTTTGTATTTCACCCACGGCAGAACCCATCACCACACGCCATGAACCTTTAATCGGAGCCATAAAAAGAGGTTCGATAACACGACGAGTACGTGAACGACTGCCGTTGATTAAACCCACCGTGACGGTTTTGGCCTGATAAACGGCGGTGTTATTCCCGTTACCTGAAAGTATATTTGCCGCAACCAGCTCGGCCTCGCGCGCACTTTCATTGGTGGTGCGTAGATTTTCAAACTCGCCCTGCAAGGCAGCCAATGCAGTTAAATACTTATTTAATAACTCACTGATCGCCAATTTCTCACCTGGAGTGGTAAAGCGACGCAGATCTTCGAAAGGCCGCTCAAGCTCTTTAACCTTGCTGCCTTTGATCGGAAACTTGGCATATTCACGATTGCTATCGTCAGTCTGGCGCCATTCGACTTCCTGTAGATTTATATTCTTATCCAGTAATAAAAATAACTCGGCAATCGGGCCGTCAACACGAGCCAATAGATCTAATTTGTTGGCGGTATCATTAATAGAACGATCTCCCTGGATCTTCACATTACCCAGGAAGTCATACCATTGCCGCGTGTAATCTGCAAAATAACGTTGCCGGATTTGCTGCTCCAGTTCCTTCGCTAATGTAATATTCACCTTGCCAGATTTATTTTTATTCACTTTACTGGCGGCGGTATCCCCTACATCAGGAACAATTTCTGATCCGAGCACCCAGTCACCGTAACTCGCCATATGCACGGCCACTTTAAATTCACGTGAGGCGTAATCTTCCCAGCCTTTTTGAGTGTAGATTCCGGGTATCTTTTTGGTATTTGAAAAATAACTTGAACCCCGTGTTTTTAATGCATAGCGAAGTTCTAGAGGTTTTAAATAACCTTCGCTTTTTTTCACGATCTGGGTATACAGCACTTCGGCGTTCGGTGGCGTTTGCAATTGAGAACGAGCCACTCGCACCGACGCTTTATTAGTGCGCCAATGTGCGGCTGCCAGTTTATCTTTTGATGGCAGGCGCATATGGGCAAGATATTTCTTAATCAGTTTCTCACTGTTTGCTTCCATTACATTTTTAAGCTTCTTGTTCGGAATACGACCGTCCGGGGTCAATATGGATTTCCAGCTTGCCAGCAGTAGAGGCGTTGCCTCCTGATCAATCAGGCGTTTGGGTGATGACAACATTAAATATACTTTTAAGGTGTCATAGTAATTGGTATGCAGTTCGGCTAACTCTGATTCTTTTTTCAATGTCTTCCAGCGTTTAGAATAATCAACTAGCTTACGCTCTAAAAGCCTTGCGACCGGAACCAGAAAATCACGCTCCATGGACTTGATTAGAACCTGCTCAAGCGGCTGGATCTGGCGATCGCCATAATAGATGCCCATGTTGAAATACCACGGGCGCTCTTTCTCTAACACTAGCAGGGCCTTGTATTGATCGTACACTTTATTCAGGGCCAGAAATTGATCTGCCATTGTCGAGTTTCGGTTTTGCTGAATCTTGTCGAGGTCTTCAACAACGCTCGAGCCTTCCGTTAACAACAAGGTATTATTGGTAAACGAGGTACTATAGGCGGCTACCGCGGCGGTAATGAAACCAAAACAACCAATGATGGTGACCGTTTTAAACCAGCGACTAAAGATTTGTTTACGTCGGCTCATGGTGACATCAATGGCCGATTTGAATATCACCTCTTTTAGCAAACTGGTAATAAAATAACTTTTGGTATGTTTGGTCGTAACGATGCCATCTTTTTTATCGGCATACCCAAAGGCCTGGCGCAAATTGCCGACGATACGTTGTAGAGGTAAACCTTCCTGTGTACCACTGGTAAAGTAAACACCCTTGAAGTTGGGCGTTTCCTGATACGGATTGTCTTTAAATAACAAATTAATAAATTCGAGCAAACGCATCGCCGCAGCCTGGAATTGTGCCGGGAAATCATAAATCTGTGATTTAATCTGTTGCTTACGTTGCATATGTAACTTGCGGATTCGCCATTCGCAGAGACGAATATACAGTTCACCAAATTTTCTATCGACGTAATCACCCGGATTCTCACCGGCCTTGATATTCAGGTATGAACCCCATACCTGGCCGCGAGCCGTTTCATTGAGATCGCCAAAGAATGACTGAAACCCATTAAGCAGATCACATTTGGTAAATACTATATATAAGGGAAACACAAAACCAAGGTGGGTTATAAGCTCATTAATACGGTCACGAACCACTTTAACATGCCAGTCCATACCGGCATCGTCAGCAGTGAGCAGATCAGAAATGCTGATCGCGACAATAATACCGTTGATGGGCATTTTACGACGGTGTTTTTTCAACAACGCCAGAAATTCCAGCCATTCTGTTTTATCGTTATCTTCCGTGGTATAACGACCTGCCGTATCTAATATTACTGCTTCATCTGAAAACCACCAGTCACAATTGCGCGTGCCGCCGACACCTTTAATATCAACATCGTCGGCATGTTGATATGGAAAATGTAAACCTGAATTGCGTAACAAAGTACTTTTACCCGCAGCTGATGGCCCGATGACCATGTACCAGGGCAAGGCATATAACGCAGCTTTACCACGATGCTTTATACCTAAATCCGACGTTTTTAATGAAGAAATCGCATCCTGCATCTTGCCACGCAATGCGGCAATATCCGCCTTGTGACCTTCATCTGCGCCCTGCTCGGCCAGCTCTTTATCAAATTTGGCCGCACGTTTGCGGGTAATGATCCAGTTAATCAACAGATATAATATATAGATACCAATAACCGCACCGATAATGATCAGACGATGCGAAGTTTCCTTGATACCAACATACGGCCCAGCGAACCAGATGAGTGTGCACAACACCACCAGGCCGATCACGACACTGCCGGCCTTACTCAGCACAGTCTGCCTAAGCATACTCAGTATCATCATCATTGGTAGTCGGTCCTTTTAAAGCTCGTCGAACGCTGTTTTGGAAACATTTTCTGATCCAGATTTGCTATATCATCGACATTTGATTTTGCAATATTTTCGGTAACCACCGCATAGCCCAGATAAGTAAAAAATACGGCTGCGATGGTCACTGTACCGATTACCCAATATGGGATCTCACGCCGCATCGTCGCCATCACACTTTCTTTCGGCTTACCATAGGGAGATAAATAATTATCATTGTATTTTCGATAGCTCTCGATCTGGCTACGTAAATCGACCTGCAAGGCCATTAACTGTTCTAAACCGCGTAGGCGATATTTACCTTCAAAACCGAGCTGCAGACACACGTAATAAATCTCTAACACATCAACAAACCGATCACCGGCACGACGTAATGCGTTCAGATGTTTGAAAAAGGATTCACCGCCAATGTGTTCGCCAAAAAAACTAAGCTGCAGTGTCTTGCTCATCCAGTCCATACGGCCTGGCCAGTTGGAAGTTAAAACAGTCTCATCGATATAACTCGCCAATGCATACTTTGCTTCTTTCACCTTTTGCACAGGGATCTTCATTTCGAAGGCCTTGCGTTCCAGTTCATCGAAACCGGCCATAATGACGCGACGAAACTTTGGATTAACCTTCGCTCCACGATCCGAGCGCTTGAACAAAGCCGCCGCTGCAAACAGCGAAGCGCAGCATTCTAGCAAGGGATTCATTTTAAGAACTGTTTTCAAAGGTTCTGTCCTGTTTACTTTTTATCTTTAGTTGTCGCTTAGTATTTATTGATCAATTAATCCCGAGGGACTAACACGATTTCCATTTTGATTTTTCTAAACGCCTTGGGCAAATACACACCCATAGTTCGTTCGCTTGAAATGCGTTTCCAGAAATCACCTTTGCGTTCAACGCGGAAATATTCATAACCGCTTTTAATCGGTAAATTACTTGGAGGACGCTGCATATGCACCATACGCACACCGGGCATGGCAGAAGCAACGATCATTTCGATGTCGGCCCGCGCACCGACTTTAACGATCTTCTCAAAATGTTTGACCCACATCGGGTCATCCATAGGTGACAGTACTGCCAGATAAAAATCGTTACCTTGAAGGTGTTTGCTCTCAATATTGTCAACCGACCATAACAAATCGGCTTCTTTTGATAACTGCAAGGTTGCCATCTTGTCGGGCATCGCCACATCAATCAGACCGCGCATTTGTTGCTCGATACCATCAAAGGTTTTGGTCAAATCAGTGTGCCGATATTTAGGAACACTGTGCACGTCTATATCAAAGCTAAATGGACACAGCTGGCCAATAACACGCACTAACAATTGGTAAAGTTGTTCCGGGTGTAATTGTGGGTTGTCTTTAAAATGCCGCAACAATGGAATCGCACCACTAAGTGTTTGCAACACTAAAAAATTGGACACATCCGTATGTCCAAACGTGGCTATTTGTGCGCTCATTTGTTTACGCTGCTCATTAAGAACCCGCACTTTAGAGCTAAATAATTCGATCATACTTTGCATCATGCTAATCAAACGTGGCGAGGCATTCATTCGTGCCGAGGTAGGAATAAATTCTTCGACCAGGGTGTAATTATCATCGCCATCATTAACCAATTCAGCGATTTGCAGGGACGCAAAATTCTCGCGCGATTCATCACCGCTTAATAAAATAAGATTGGGACGGCCCAACATAACTTCACGCTGGCGATTGGGATCATTTTCATCGGATACACGAGTGTAATCGGTGTTCCATGCGCACAAAGCACCATTGTCGCGGTAACCGTTAATGCCGCTGGCGTTACGGTTGGCCGGCAAACAGATATAGATCTCTATTTTTTCGCTGTGGCCGCCTTTTAAATCCAGCGCTAATGGTGCGTCTTCGGTGATGTCGTAACTGACCACGCGGCCGTCCGAAAAAATAACCTGACATTGGCTTAAACGAAACTGGCCGTTTTCGAGCGCCTCTTGTTCGATATCATAAGACAATACACCCCATGACAACGGCGCGGTGCTACGCGCTTGTAGATTTTGATAAGACTCATAGTATTGATCCCACAGCTGAAAATGCTGCTGGCCGAGGAACATGCCCTCTGCCCAGATCACTTTTCT
>QILH01000131.1 GCA_003233255.1 Gammaproteobacteria bacterium
CCGCGCAGTTATTTGTATATAAGGTCGGGCCATCGGTGGGGGGCGGTGGGGGCGGGGCGGTAACCAGAGCATCGGCGATGGCCTGCACTTCGGTCGGCGTCAAACCGTTGAGCCCCCCCATACCGCCGGTGTTGGCATCGATCGCATTTTGAATCTGGGTCGCGCTCCGGTTTAATTTTGTACTCGTTGCTAACGCGCCATGACAGGCCATGCAATTGTTGGCATACAAGGTTGGACCGTCTGTTGGTGGGGGAGGTGGCGGCGTCACACTAACCAGTGCATCGGCGATGGCCTGCACCTGCGCTGGAGTCAAACCATTAAGCCCACCCATGCCGCCGGTGTTGGCATCGATCGCGCTTTGAATCTGGCTTGCGGTTCGGTTGAGTTTGCTACTGGTGGCCAACGCGCCATGACAGGCCATGCAATTATTATTGTATAAGGTAGGGCCATCCAGTTCGGGCGGTGGAGGCGGTGGTGTAATTGTATCAATGACGACGGTTGAGCTGGCAACGCCGGTAATGTTATTGGCATCTTGCACCGCAAGGGTGACGGTATAGGCACCCGGTTGAGCGTAAATATGGCTGGTGGTGGCCAGAATATCCTGCACGACTGCCGAGCCATCCCCAAAATCCCAGATGTATCGAGCGATCGGAGCAACATGGTTAGACCGTGATGCGTTGAAATTGACGGCTTGTCCTTCCGTGCCGGTATAGGGCCCGCCTGGATCAGCAACCGGTATCATCAAGCCGCCAACGCTCACATCCTGAAAAGTGGTATCGGTTAAATTATCGCTGTCCGTGATGGTCAGGGTTACTGTGTAGAGGCCTGCGTTAGTGAAGGTGTGGGTTGCCAGGATACCGGTTGCGGTGTTGCCATCGCCAAAATCCCAGGCGTACTCATTGATAACCCCGTCGGGATCCATCGATGCGGATCCATCAAAGTTAACGGTGGTGTTTGTCTCCACGGTGAGTGGGGCTTGTATGACTGCCGTCGGTGCCTGCGCGGCACCGGCTGAAACGGTTACGGTGGTGACGGATGTCGCGACCGCATCGCCAGTGGGGCCGTTATCGGCATTCGTTGATAACCCGGCACTATAAATAACGTAAGCACCTAAGGTGGTTGGGGCCTGCCAGTTAAACGTCCAGCTGACCGAACCATCGCCTGCCGCTGCAGTACGTTGAGTGTGAGTGATCTCACCTGCCTGTATCTTTGTGCTGGCAACGGTACTTAATAATGTGCCTGCATCCGCACTGACATTCAGACCGCCAGAGTTTGCCTGCCCGCCCGAAAGGGTTAATGTGTAGGTCGTAATGGAACCGGGTTGAACCGATAACGGCCCCGACAGATTGATAGCAGGGGCCACGCCACCCGAGTGGCAACTCATACAACTGTTTCCAGCGTTGTTGGCTGGATTACCCGAATAACCATTGATGCCTGAGTTAAAACTGAATGCATCCTGGCTGATGAGCAGGCTGAGAAAAATGAAAGCCAAAGTAATTAGGTTTTTACCTGCTTTATCCATAACTCGCTCCGTTACGAACTTTGTTGGTATTCCGGTTATAGGTACCTGTTTCTTGTTTTGCTCATTAATGAGTATTGCCGGGTGCTGGTTTTATTATAAGTATTTTTTATCCCAAACTATGTGTTTCGTGATTATACGCTTTCAGTATAATTAATGTGAATGATCTAGCTCATGTTTTAATAATGTTATATCAATATAATAATAAATAAACCTGAAAGATCAATACAGATACAATGTTCTCATCGATTGATTAAAGCTGTGCTAGTGATCAGGTGTGGATAATTTTCGGCTATTTGTGAAACGTATGATTTTAGGCTTGAGCTTTCTATCAAATAGTCTGCTGTTGTGTATTAAACCGGAAATAATTAAATTTTATGGGACTCAGATTTCATATCGACATAGTCAGTTCTGAATCGCTTATCTATTCGGGGCAATCCGATCAAACTTACGTACCAACCATGATGGGCGAACTGGGCATATACGCTCGTCATGCTCCTCTGATAGCCTACCTAAAGCCAGGCATCCTGCGTATCATGCTGGATAACAAAGAAAAGAACGTTATTTTTGTTTCCTCCGGTTTCATTGAAGTTCAGCCACATGTTGTCACGATATTAGCGGATACGATTATTCGTAGCGACGAGTTTGATAAAGCCGAAGCCAGGGCCGCAAAATACATAGGAAAACATACGGGTAAAGGTATAAAACGATCAATTGGTGCGGAACTTGAGGTGCAAATGGCTATCTATCGTACGTTGGAAGAGGTACGGAAAACGAAGGAAAAACAACAACGCTGGTCTAAGGATAATTAGAGAACTATTTTCTGATTGACGGGTATATTTTTGTAGCAACTGGAATATCCAGGCAAGAGAAAAAATCAAATATGGTAAATGAAAAAAAATCTCAAATAGGCATTAATATGCTTGTGGTGTCGGTAGCGTTTTTTTTAACTGTATTTGGGAATTTCTCCTTTTTCAGGAAGGCGCTGGAATATTACCCCATCAGTCCTGGTAATATAGCGTTTATCATTTCTTTAGCGGCGATTATTTTTTTAATCACCACGATATTGATTTCTGTCGTCAGCTGGCGGCGTTCAGTAAAACCCGTTCTGGTCATCGTGTTAATTTTGTCGTCTGTGGCAAGCTATTTTATGGATACATATAATGTTGTTATCGATACAGCTATGATCGATAACATAATTCAAACCAATGCCGAGGAAACGCTAGATCTAGTCAGTATCAAACTGTTTATTTATATCCTGCTTCTTGGCATCATACCTTCACTAGTAATTTACAAAGTTAAAATTAAACCGGGTACTATAAAAGTAGAACTTCTGGCCAGGGCATCGCTGTTTGTTTTTTCCGCCATCGCGGTATCCGTAATTATTTTTATGTTTAGTGCCACCTATGCGTCATTTTTTAGAGAACATAAAATAGTTCGTCTTTACTCAAATCCTGCTTTCTACCTTTATTCTTCTATCAATTACATCAACAAACTTATTCCTTCTGAAACACCAAAATATATTGTTGTTGGCGAAGATGCCGAGATCGAAGAACATGATAATGATCGTGAACTGGTTGTCTTTGTTGTTGGTGAAACGGCTCGTTATGATCGGTTTTCGTTAAATGGATATATAAATGAAACCAACCCTAAATTAAAAAAGGAAGATGTCATCAGTTTTACTGACTTCTGGTCGTGTGGGACATCCACAGCGGTTTCAGTTCCCTGTATGTTTTCATCGAGTGCAAGGAAAACATTTGATGAAAATAAATCACGTTATACTGATAATTTACTGGATATTTTAAATCGCGCCGGAGTCAATACGCTATGGCTGGATAACAATTCTGACTCAAAAGGGGTGGCGCTAAGAAGCAAGCACTTTGACTATAAAAGTAGAGAGATAAATACGGTCTGTGATATAGAATGTCGAGATGTAGGTATGTTGGCTAACATTCAAGAATACATTGATAACCATCCCGAAGGTGATATTTTTATAGTTTTACACCAAATGGGTGCGCATGGGCCAGCCTATTACAAACGCTATCCTGCTGAATTTGAAAAATTCACTCCTACTTGTAAAACTAACCAACTGGAACAATGTACCAGGCAAGAATTAGATAACAGCTATGATAATACCATACTTTACACAGACTACTTTTTGTCAGAAATAATAAAGCTACTGAAAAATAATAGTCATTTTGAAGCCAGCATGATCTACGCTAGTGATCATGGTGAGTCGTTAGGAGAGCATGGCGTTTATTTACATGGTTTGCCTTACATGCTAGCCCCAGACGAACAAAAACATGTTCCATTCATTGTGTGGTTTGGTTCCGGTGTTGATACGAAGGAAATTGATATAGAAAAAATAAGACGGGAATCAACAAAGAAAAAATCACATGACTATATATTTCATTCTGTTCTTAAGTTATTCGAGATAGAGACATCTGCGTATGATGAAAAATATAGTCTTTTTTAACTGGGCATCTTAAAAATACTACATTACCGCTAGCTTTCCTGATTCGAGTAAGACTAATATTTTCTGATAAGAATGCCTTGCCGGATTCCTGCGCGTGAAGAGAGACCGGTCTATTTATTTTCGGGGATGTTTATCTTCAAGCATGCGAATGGCTTTTTGTAAGCTACGACGCATACGGTTAAAAGACATACCCAGAGTAGATAATTCATCCTTACCGGCCTCATCAAATTCGGGTGAGGTCATTTGACCCATACTGATTTCATTGGCCTGTTTGGCCATTCGTATGATTGGTTTAATAATTATTTTACGCAGCAAAACATTCAAAGCAATGATCATGAATATGAAGATGGCGATCATGACCAGCATAAATTTTATAAATGCTTTATTGGCTGCTTCGCGAGGCACGGCAAGGGGTATCGTCACAATTTGTGCGCCGACAACTTCATTCAGTTTCCAGCCAAAGCCATTGGTACGACTATTGTAGAGTGCCAGCATTGATGCGGGTGCGTCGTCGGCACGGCCATGACAGGTTAAACATCCTGCTTTTTTTATTTTAATGGGCCTGGCCAAATGCAATAAGGGACCGCGTGCGGTTTCTCGTATGGTCATAATCTGGTCTTTTGCCGCACCATCGCGAAATGCGCGGATAATATCATTTTCCCAGTCGGTGGCTCGGTTTAACGGGTTGGTCGGATTGAGCGTCGCTTCTTTATAGGAATATTCCCGGTGTTTGGGCTTTTTACGCAAGGCGTCAAAACTCTTGGTTGCTGCATAGGCTGGGACGGATTGAGGCAAAAAGGTATGCTGCATCTGCGCCTTAAGTAACGGCCGCACCTCGCTTACTGTATACCCCCGAATCGCCAGTGCGGTTTCCATCATCATTCCGGCGTGATCAACGACTTCGCGTTGGGCATTAGCCTGCAGTAATTTGTAGCTGAAAAAGCCAGCCCCAATCAGCGCAAGGGAAACGATGCTGATCAAGACAAGGTTAAATTTGGTGGCTATGCGCATAAAGGTCTCTAATTTTGGTCTTATTAAAATTCACAGTGACTTCTGAACTGGTTTCGTTGTTCTTCTGTGGGCAATTCCTGGCATAATATATCAAGAACGGACTCTATATTAGAACCTTTATTTACCGCCTGCTTAACCAGCATGCTGGCTAAGGGGCCAATTTGTGACGCAAGTTGTTTCTCCAGAACCTTGATCATATTGGCCGTGATGCGTGTTGTCACCACGGTTTTTTGATCGGCAATATCCTGCTTGCGTTTGTCCTGACCTTTTTTAACCTTTGATGTGAGGGATGAGCTGGCCTGCACGCTGCGTAAGAAAAGGTCGCGCTCTGCCGGTATGTCAATATGTTCTCCAAGGATTCGGTACAGGTCTTCAATACTATTTGACTGACTCATGCTTTGTTTGACGAGTGTTTGTGCGAGGGGGCCTAAATAATTAGCAAGATGGCGTTCGGCCTGAGCAATTAACTCAGCATCCCAGTCGACATCGGTCTCGGTCAGAATGGTTTTATGTTCGTTGCTGGTGAGTGAAAATACCGTAACGATTTCATTAACATCCTGTGGGCGATCTTCGGAACGAACACTCAACATCCAGTCAACCGCCTCAAGTAATTCTTTTGAATATTTCTTTTTGCCCACCAGTTTAGCGGGCTGCATGGGGTCATTGCGTCCGCCATGCAATGCTGAAACTCGATCCAGGGCAGTTATCGGTGCCGCTCCAGCCATACAATGGTAAATGGTGGCCCCCACACCGTAGATATCCGACCAGGGTCCTTGTTGATCCTGAGTCGTAAATTGTTCGATGGGTGCGTAACCGTGGGTTCCGAGGTTGGTGATACTGCGCCCATGCTGGTTTAAGGCCTGGCGAGCGGCACCGAAGTCAAGTAAGACGGGCAAGCCTTTTTTGCGTAGATAGATATTCGAAGGTTTCACATCGCGGTGTAAAATATTCTTGTTATGCACATGGGTTAAGCCGCGTAAAATAGGTCGGAACACATTTTTAATTTCAACTTCCGTCAGCATTTTACAGCGCATTAAATATCGACTTAAAGGCACACCTTCCTCGTAATCCATGATGATGTAGGCCGTGCCATTCATTTCAAGATAACGAGATACGCGTACGATGCTCTGATTTTTAAACTGTGCGAGCGTTCGTGCCTCATCCAGAAAACGTTGTAGCCCATATTCATAAATGTGTTCATCCTTCCTGGATTTAGCCCCAACGCCTTTGCCGTCGGCTTCACGCACTGCCAGTCCATGCGGAAAATATTCTTTGATTGCCACCGCCATATTGAGATTTAAATCCTGGGCCTGGTAGGTAATACCAAAGCCGCCGACCCCAAGCACGCGATTGATCTGATAATTCTCAATCACGCTACCGGATTTGAGTGTATACAACTGATTCTTCATTGAAAGAGTGGTCTCTACTTACAATATTGCATTTGTTTAGAATCAAGAAGGGGGATTCTGAATTCCGGTTCTAATGGGTTATTATCGCGAAAAAAGCCCTGTGAAGTGAATGTTTTTATTCAAATAGTGCTCAATATTTCG
Organism: Gammaproteobacteria bacterium; assembly: GCA_003233255.1. GTDB lineage: Bacteria > Pseudomonadota > Gammaproteobacteria > UBA6429 > Thiohalophilaceae > SZUA-24. The sequence continues at coordinate 6,557 of QILH01000131.1, forward strand.
CCGCTGCGTATTATACCGTATTTAGCTTTAGCTTACGCAGAGGATACCTGCGATGGGGAATGTTAATCTATATAAGATACTGTAATTATTGAATAAGTTAGCTTCCCTTTTGGGCTGTGAACGTGGATTTCATCCTCTATCTGGTGCTTAAACAGTGCTTTGGCCAATGGCGCATCCATGCTGATATGAGCTGGATCGTCACCAATCTCATCGGCCCCGACGATGCGGTATCTGAAGCGTTCGCCTTGCTCGTTTTCGAGCTCGACCCAGGCACCAAAGAAAATTTTGCTCGCATCGGACGGCACGGCATTGACCTGAGTCAGCTCGGGCAGACGTTTTTGCAGGTAACGAATGCGGCGGTCAATCTCACGCAATTCCTTTTTGCGGTAGATGTATTCGGCATTTTCCGAGCGATCGCCTTCCGCGGCGGCAGCCGTGATGGCTTTAGTGACTTTCGCACGACGTTTCCACAGGCCATTTTGTTCCTGCTCAAGTCGCTGATAACCTTCCTGAGTAATGTAAGGTGCAGATTTTGGCGCGGGAGGGCGGTAACGGCCCATGTCGATTTTTACCTTAATTAGCGTTTATGTCTGTAGCATAACGTGAAATGGCTTCGAATGGTTACCTGGATACAACGGTGCTACATTCAATAATATTAAAAAGATAAAGTTTTAATTTATGGGTGCTTATCGACATCCGTGTTGGTTTCATCTTCTTTATTGCCAGCCAGTGTGGGTTTATGCATATCATATTCAATATAGGCGGCCAGAACGGGTTATCAACTGAGTTATTTATCCCTGCTATTTCTCAAAATGTTCTCCCATCATGTCAACCGATTCAGGCATGTCACGTTATTCCCCTTATGGCCCAATAGTGCCATCCGATTTCAATTTAGGAGGATTTATCGTGCAAAAATCAATAATTAACAGGCTGCGTGAATACCTGGCCCTGTTTACTTTTTTAGTAGTGGGCGGTTTTGCCCTGAGTGCCTGTGGTGGTGGCGGTAGTAGTGGTGCCGCTCAGGGTGATAACGGTGATGTGTTGATCACTCTAACCGATGCGGAAGGTGATTTCGTCAGTTATACGGTGGATGTGTTGTCGATCAAACTGGAACGGCAGGATGGTACTCAGGTTGAGACCTTGCCAATGAATACGCGGGTTGATTTTGCACAATATACCGAGATGACCGAATTTTTAACCGCGGCATCGGTACCTCGTGGAATCTATGTAAAAGGCAGTATCGTGCTGGATTATAGCAATGCCGATATCTGGGTCGAGGATGCAGCGGGCGAAGCGGTGCAGGTTACCGAGTTTCTGGATGCAGACGGTGTACCGGTGACCGAACTGGAAGTGCGTATTACTCTGGACGGTCTTAACCAGTTACCGATAGCACCGGGTATCCCCAAAAATCTGATGCTCGATTTTGATCTAAAGCGATCGCATGTGGTGACCGTTGCCGATCCGGTTAGTATTACGATCACGCCGTTATTTGTTGTCGAAGTTGATCGGCAAAGTTCCAGAATCCATCGGATTCGCGGGTCGTTAAAACAGGTTAATGTGACTGAAAATGCCTTTGAGGTATACATTCGTCCATTTTACCATCGCCTTCGAATCGGTCCGCGCGTGTTTGGTTCCTTACGAGTTCGAACCAATGACGAAACGATTTATGAAATTGATGGAATCATCTACAGCGGCCAGGATGGTTTAAGAGCGCTGGATATCATGCCAGAATTTACCGCGGTTATTGCGCATGGGAATCTAAAATTCAATCCACTTCGATTTGAAGCAACCGATGTCTATGCCGGTAACAGTGTGCCCGGTGGTGATATGGATGTGGTCAAAGGAACGGTCACCAGCCGCAGTGTGGATGACAAGGTTACCGTAAAGGGTGTGACCCTGTTTAGAGCCGATGGCGTGATCGTATTTAACGATACCGTCACCGTGCAACTGGATGCCAGCACCACGGTGAGCAAGCAACTTAACATGGGTATGTTTAATAAAGACGACATTTCCGTTGGTCAACGTATCACGGTTTTCGGCATGATCACCAATGATCAGGTATCCGATTTACAAATGACTGCGGCTAATGGCTACGCACGTATGCGGGTTTCATCGGTAAGAGGGCAAGTTGGTGTGTTGCCAACTCAAACTAATGACCTGGAAGTGAATGCAAGCAGCATCAATGGTCGCAGTATCGGTATCTATGACTTTAGCGGGACTGGTGTGGCGGGTGAAGATGCCGATCCTTCCAGTTATGAAATCGATACGGGAACCTTATCCCTCGACAATATCCTGCTAGATGATGTGGTAACGGTGCGCGGTTTTCCAACCCCATTTGGTACTGCGCCTGCTGACTTTACCGCAGAATCTATTATTGAGTAGGTATACTCCCCCCGGTGATAGCTGTTCAGAGATGAGCAGGGATCACCATACCTTGAACCGCTTACATGAAAGTGTAAGCGGTTTTTTTATTTGATCTGAACTCGGTTTAAGAAAACAATCGGGGAGGTTTATTTATCTAATATTTATACAGTCACCTTGTTCAGCAATGTTTAATGCTGTCATCCTGAGCTGAGCGAAGGATCTTTCCTGAACGTGGTACACTTCTGTATCGCACAAGATCCTTCACTCCGTTCAGGATGACAGCAGCTGGGGCGTTCAGGATTTTTGGGTAGTGCATTTTTAATCCCGAGTTCAGGTTATTTAGTCATCGATTATTCCGTACCCGAAAACCAGTAGCGCTTCATCAAAGTTAGAAAATCCCTGGAGACAGGAAATCCAGATTCAGACCCAATGACCGAGTCGATACCACAGGCAGGGCAGAGGGCGGTGTTGTCGTCATCACACCAGTCGGTTATATTTTTATACTCGAAAATAGCAAGACAGAAAAAACATCCGCATTGTTGGCCCTTGCTCAATTCATCACGATGTCGACTTGAGTGTTTGTGTGCTTTTAGTATATCGGGCTTGTTTTTCATTTATACATTCGTTTGGCGAATACTATTCGTCCTGGTTCAGCGGTGTCAGTTTATGTTTGTTTGCTTCCCAGTTTTTACCATCAAAGTGGTTAACGGTGATTAATTTAAACGTACCCTCATCCAGGCAATGAACATTGACACTGATGCCATCGGGATGAGAACGGGGAACATAAAATGATTTGATGCCGCAGGCCGTACAGAAAAAATGTTGGGCCTCATGGGTATCGAATGTATATTTCTGCAGATTATCCTCACCAGACAACAACCTGAATCTGGATTTATGCACTATCAAGTGTAAGTATCCTGATTTTGTACATATCGAGCAGTTGCAGTCTGTCACACTAAAATCTCCAGGCGCATCGACTTCATATCGCACTTTGCCGCAATGACAGCCACCTTTGTGTAGCACATATTGTTCCATTTTCTGTTCCTTCATAAGCTTGCCTTATGTTGGGATCATTATTTACCAAGTATAAACCAAAATTCGATTTCGTCGGTTTCCTGTTCAAATTTGGCGGCATGTTTTTTACCAGCAGGCACATAATACCAGTCACCGACCCCGAATCGAGTGACTTCACCCTGCATTGTCAGAATTAATTCACCTCGAGTAATGACGCCATGGTTATCGGTTTCATGCGTATGTTCTGGAATGACCGTGCCCGCCGGATAGGATGCAAATAGGATGTTAGCCTCTTTGGCCTCAAGTTTATAGGCATCAAAACGTCCATCGTAAATCGGTAGTGTTCTAATCTTATCAGGATACTGTCCGGCCATGTCTGTTTCTCTCCTATGTTCCACTAAACTTGGATTATTCCGAACAGTTCAATATGATGAACTAGCCATAATTTGAAAAGCTCTATTTGTTACGCTTTTATTCCCGGTGGCGTATAAATATGGCTTTTCAGGATTTGACCTGGTTACGCCTTTGTCAGGAAACCGATACATGGTAGCCATCGATGGTTTCAGGCCCGTTACCGGGTTGTAGATTAAACACGATACTATTGTTATTGATTTTTATATATCCCTTGATCTCTTCTATTTTTGTTTCTTCGGCCTTTGAGTCAATTTGCGCAAGGAGTTTTTGCAGCGCAAGGCCGATTTCAGTCTGTTTTTCTGGATCCAGACCAAGCATTCTCCAACTATCAATGGCATGCTTTTCTCCAGCTCGACCCAGGGTAAAAAAATGTTCAACAAGAATATCATACAGTTTGCTATGGCCATTTTTTTGCTTTAGAAAAGACATTGTTTCACTATTGGTTTTTTCAATATTAGACGGCAATAATTGCCGAAGTTGTTCTGGCAAAAAGGTCGTTAATGGTTCCCCATTAACGCAGCCATTAATAATATCTTCTTTGACCATTTGTTCATAATCCGGGCCTGGGCTGGATTTTGTTCGCTTTGATAATTGAATGAGAGCCATTGCTTCGCTTCGGTGTCCACTTACACCAAATCCAGACAGGAAATGATCCAATATATCGTGAACAAAAACCGAGGTATTAATTTTTTGACCAGTCTCGCGAGTACTCGCTATGATAACGGGATCATCAATGGTGGCATCGAGCTTCCATCCTCTTGCACCAAATCCATCATCCCATAATTTTTTGTAGGTAACAGCAAGGCATATCCCATCGGGATCTATTTTCAGAAACGCTTCCGGATAGTAT
>QILH01000130.1 GCA_003233255.1 Gammaproteobacteria bacterium
GGCTTATTTGATAGCATGGATTTTTTAAATGACATAAATTTAATTGAAATTATATTGGATAAAGATGCTTTCCCGAATTATTTATCTAAACGATAAGTAATACTGCAGCCAATGAGCATTGCTCCCGCCCTAGTTGATCTATTAAGTCACCATAGTGATAGCGAACATTTATACCTAATAGCACGTAAACTCGATAAATTATTAGCTTGCACGCCAGATACATCGACGTGGAAAAAGTTAATAACATTATATCAACAGGCGATCCCGGTTATTGAAGACATGTTATGGGAAAACAAATTTGAGCAACCATCTCTAAGCCAATATCAGGCTATTTTCCGAGAATTGGAGACTTTCATAAGTATGGCTGGAAATGATTTCCGCTATGAATTTATGGTCATCATCCCGGTAGCTGACCGCCCAAAACAACTACGAACCTGCTTAAACAGTCTTTTCGAACTATGTGAGTCTTATGGTTATGGAGGGAAAACCAGAAATGGATATGTAAAAATATCCGCACTAATTGCAGACGACTCTATGCATAATATTAACATTGAACAAAATAAAAAGCTCACTAATGAATTCACTCAAAAAGGAATAAAAACGGAATATTTTGGTCTGAATGAACAATTACAACAAGTAAAAAAACTTAAACCATCCGAATCAAATACAATATTTGGAGATTTAAATGAGGCTATCTTTTCTCACAAAGGTGCTTCAGTTACAAGAAATATTGCGTATCTACGTTTGCGGGAAATAGCCAATAACAATAACCACATTCTGTTTTATTTTATAGATAGTGACCAGGAGTTTAAGGTAAATACTCTTGACCGACCAAATTCAAAAAACATCGGTCTTAATTATTTTTACTACATTGATGCTTTATTCTCAAATAATGATATTAAGCTACTAACAGGTAAAGTAGTGGGTGACCCACCAGTATCACCCGCAGTGATGGCAAACAATTTCCTTATTGACGTCATTATGTTCCTAACTACGCTAAAGGCATATTCACCGGAAGAAATCTGTCAGTTTCACCTCGGAACTAAATTTAAGGATAGCGATGCGGCCTATCATGACATGGCTAAGCTTTTTGGTTTTAAAAAAGAAACGAAAGAACACCATTTTCAATGCCCACTTTCACAACCCCACAGCAATGCTGATTGTCTACATTATTTTACCGAATTAGCATCCCATTTTTTTGATGGGGAACACCCTACGCGTCGCCTCACCTATCATCACGAGGATGTTACAGATAGTCTGCAATCCGCACGAACGGTGTACACCGGTAACTATGTGTTTTCGGCTGAAATGCTAGAATACTTTATACCTTTTTCATCCTTAAAGTTACGTATGGCTGGCCCTGTTCTAGGACGTATATTAAGCAACAAGATTGGCCAACAATTTGTTTCGGCAAATTTACCTATGCTGCATAACCGTACTCGAAATGAGACGGGCAAATCAGAGTTTAGACCCGGGGTTCAACATCACAACGACCATGTTAACATCGAAACAGAAATTGAACGCCAATTTTTTGGTGACATTATGCTGTTTACCATTGAAAAACTCATCACCTATGATTTTCCTTCAACGGAGATGAAAACCAGTCTAATTGAAGAAGTCATCACATCTATTGAAGAAGAAATCATGCTATTGTATAAAAAACAACATGCGAACCTTGTTGAAAATATAGACCGATTAAACTGCCTACTTGAAGATAACGAGTTCTGGTGGACAAAAACATCTAAATCTAACATAGCAATAAGTAAATTACGCTCTGTCTTCTCTAATATGAAATCGAACTTCGGCTTAGAGTCCAGAATCAATAACCGAATCTTTGATCCTGATATTAGATTAAAGTATCGAAAATATATGATTCAGGCAATCCTTGCATACCCAGCCGCCAAATATAGCTGGCTCAACACTATAAAAGCAGTTAAATCATGAATGTTTTTATTCTCAGCACTGGTCGGTGTGGCTCCATGAGCTTTAGCAAAGCCTGCCAGCATATTACTAATTATACCTCTGCACATGAGTCACGCTTGAAATTAATCGGCGAACAGCGTCTTGCATACCCTGACAACCATATCGAATCTGATAACCGATTAAGCTGGTATTTAGGCCGACTAGAAGAACGTTATGGTAATGATGCTTTTTACGTTTACCTGAACCGAAATAAAAATGACATCGCTAAAAGCTATGCTCGCCGTTCTGAGCTTGGGATTATTAAAGCCTATCAACAAGGGATATTACTTGGCGGAGAGCCCTCCCAAACAGGCAAGGACATTGCATTCGATTATGTTAATACCGTTGAATCAAATATTCGGTTATTTTTAAAAGACAAAACTAATAAAATGGATTTCAAACTGGAAAATGCAAAATCAGACTTTTCGCTGTTTTGGCAGGAAATCGGCGCAAATGGTAATTTAAATCATGCTTTGCTGGAATGGAATATTCGACATAACGCATCATAAGCCATTTATCAAAATTTACTACGATAAATAACCTGTAGCATCACCCATTTTCTAATAACATCGGTAAACGCTTTAATTAATTTCCTGGAGTGGTCAACTTGATCAACATCAAGCCGGCTTGCATAACCTCTTCAACCGTATTAGTCCACGCGAAGTAAGAAAATAACACGAATACCATCCTATTAATAAGCTGTTAAGCTAAATTAATGATGTACAGCTGATTTAGGTTGTATTCTCTAAACAGTATTATTACAGTGGCTCAGCCCTATATAACTATGAACAACATAGTTTATTTAGTGATTTAATATTCGTCTATTATAACAATCTTATACACCAATACAGGAATGAAAAATATGGAAACCAACACGTCAATGTTTTACAAAAATATTCTTGGTAAATTCGTTCTGATCTTCGGCCTGTCACTAGCAGGCATAAATATTGGTCTGGCCTGCAACTATGACCACGCACTGGAAGATGCTGGTACTCTATTCGTAAGCAACACTGGAAATAATAATGCAACCTGTGGCCTTAGTAAGGCAACCGCGTGCGCAAGTATAAATACGGCCATAAGTCGTGCGGTCGAGCTAGGACTGCTAACCAATGCAACAATACATGTTGCCCCAGGCATCTATCATGAAAGTGTTGCAATCACACAAGCCTTTGATGGAATCACCATTCAGGGCAGTGGACAATCAGGCCTGTGCCGTTCGCTCGTTGTTGCACAAAATGGGACTGGTTTTAATGCTCCGGCAGGCGTTCCGGTTAGTTATGGTTTTCTGGTTATCCGTGCAAACAATGCCAGAATTCGCGGCTTTGCAGTTGAATTTACTCAGACTGACCCAGCAATGCTAGAACGCGAAATTGGCGTATTCTTAGCGCGCCCAGCTACAAATGCGACCATACGAGCAAATGCGTTTATTCGAGCAACCAATCAAGAACGTACACCTGGCCCAGGTTCTCGTGGTATATTTTCTATCGAAGGCGGCGGCCACAAGATCAGGCATAACAAGATATCCTGCAGTGGTAGCGGTGCCTTTGAAGATGGCATTCATGTTCCCGATCATGACATCAAGATACGTAATAATAAAATTTGTACAGCAAATCGTATAGGCATTGTCACCGTACAGGAAACTGGCACCAGTAATTCAACCAATAATAAAATAGCAAAAAATTATATTGGCTCAGCACCTACCGGCATTGAAATCCAGGGTGATTATAATAAAGTAAACAAAAATAGATTTGGTCACCATGTCGAAACAGACGTTGTTGTGTGTGGTTCAGGATGTGGGTGTCATTATGTTCCTAGCAATCCTGCTGATTCAGGTGATCAGATTGCCGAAAATACCAGGGTTAAACTGTCAGGCGACACATCCATCCTGGATTGCGGCGAGAACACAAAGATTAAAGATTAACTTGTTTCAGTGATACGGCTCATCTTCACAGATGAGCCGTTATCTATTGTGCTTCTATAGTATATTCAAAAAAGATCCTCGATAAACCAGGCGGAAAAGGCATGGCGGCCACTGAGTCCTGCCTTTTTATAAATAGCTGAAGCCTGTTGGCGTACGGTTTTTTCATGAGTATCACGGATAGCGGAAACTTCTTTCAAGCTCAAACCTTTTAAAAGCAACCAACCGACCTCCTTTTCACTTGCGGTTAAGTTCCAGTCAATAAATTGCCGGGAAATGACTTCACTCAATTGCCGTCTTGCTCCCAGAACATATTCACTCATTGCATCCTTGTTTATGTCCCGCTGCTCTAATTCTAACAATAATTTTTTAAGTTCTGCGGCCTGTTTACTCTGTTCGTAAAGTATCCAGATGATCAGCGAGGCGGCAAGCAGGAGAATGAATGTTTCTTTGAGAACATGAGAACTGGGCGCCCCATGGGAAAGATCCGTGTAGAGATCGAGCGCACTGGCAATCACCACAAACATAAGCACACTCGTCATGAAAAAGTCTTTATTAAACCGCATAGGCATCATAATCCATCTCTTAATTTTCAATGTGTTACTGATAGGGCATATGTCTAATACCGATCAAATTGCGACATTTGCCCGATGTCAGATTAAGCATCAAGTTCTATGATAACAGCATAGTGACTTAATTTAGAGAGACGATTATGAATAATAAAGTATATGTATGGGATCGATTTGTTCGATTTTCTCACTGGACACTGGTACTGGCCTTTGTTATTGCCTACTTTACGGGTGACGAGGAAAACGCACTGCATGTCTATTCCGGGTATTACATTCTGGGGCTTCTCACGCTGAGAATCATCTGGGGCATTATTGGCTCTCGCTATGCGCGTTTTTCTAATTTCGTTTACTCACCATCCGCCGTTATCCACTATTTAAAAGGCTTCGTAGCAATAGGCAAGGATAAAAAATACACCGGCCATAATCCCGCTGGCAGTTGGATGGTGATTATCATGCTAATCAGTTTGATCCTGACCGGGTATAGCGGTCTACAGGTATACGGTGCCGAAGGACATGGGCCACTTGCACAAAATTCTGAAATTCTAAGCATGCAGCAATCCGGAGCGCTAAAAGTATCTTCGTATGAACAAAATGATAATGCATATAATGACGGTAACAAGGAAGAATTCTGGGAAGAGATCCATGAATTCTTCGCCAACTTTACCGTCTTTCTTGTTTTATTGCATATTGCTGGCGTCATCGCCTCCAGCATAAAGCAAAAACAAAATCTGGCAAAATCAATGATAACAGGCCACAAAAATAAATGAAGAACGAATCAATATACTACTTAACTTCCTTCGGCAACGGCCACCTCCTCAAAGTCGACTTGTTGCTGTTTCATTGTTGTATTTAGTCACGCCATCATAATGGTGACTAATTGCGTCACCTTATTGGCTTAAATATTATTGAATTTAATCCGGGTACTCAGGGAAAGTTGGAATCTCATCCACACCACAGGACCAGCTAGCACGTGAATCCCAGAATATCCGAGCTTCAGGTTTAATATCAATTACATTGTCTAATGAACCGGCTGGAATGATCATCATACCGATTTCAGGGACATCCCTTGGCATCGCACTTCCGCATTCGGAACAAAAATGAGTATAGAAACGTTCTGCATCTGGAACATTATAACGTTTTAATAAAGACGTACCTGAAAGCCAGTTAAAATTCTCTTCCTTGACCATTATATTGGTAGCATGGCCGGTACCCGTTGCCTTGCGACAACGTTGACAATGGCAATGATAAAATCGCCTGGCGTCTCCGCTCAGTTCATAGCGCACTGAACCACAAAGGCAACTCCCCTTAAATTCCAGAACGGTCATTGTTGTACTCCTTTGGTTGCTAACTTACTAACAATCTGAACCCGATTAAATCAATAACATCTCCGCCTGAAACTCTGTGTAAAACCCACCGAGAATATATTTTACTATAATCATAGTCTGGCATTTTAGATATTTTTTCGAATTCAGACCTCAACACTATTTTGAATCCTTTATGTTCACTGAGCTTTGCTCGCCTTTTTTTATTCTGCCGGATACAACTCCCGCACCACCCAGCGCGCAAACTCCGCCCGAGAACAGCTATCTGAATGATTAAGCCCCTGCCCTTCAACAACTCGATAAATTACCATATCCTTGTTCGGATCATCGGCCTGATGTTCATCGATAATCTGACGAACCGACCACTCGGCACCGTGTTTGCTGTTCGTATAATAATGACCCAGTATTATCTGACTGGCATCAAATGTTGGAGACTGTGCGTGCTCGAGTGCCAGAGCAAAGATGTTCTGTAAATCTTCGGCACCAAGATCAACCACCACATCGAGATCAGATAGGGCCCGTTCGATATTTTCTTTATCAAGATAACGAAATGATTTTCTACCCTGGCTAGACGGTTTATCGGTAAACCGCATCATACTAACCGGATAACGCCGCCACGGGAAAAAGCTATTAAATATAACCGCAACCAATAAAATTATAATTGTATTTAACAATACTGGGGTCAGCATATATGTAAATCCAAGCTCATGTATTTGCGCCGTACCGACCACCGCGACCAGTGCCGTCGCGCCACCGGGTGGATGGATGCAACGTAATATATGCATAGCCCCAATAGCCAATCCTACCGCAAGCCCGGCGGCAAGAAATAACATATCAGGGAATAACTGATAGCAAGTGACCCCTACCCCGGCAGAAACTAACTGGCCACCAAACAAAGCCCAGGGTTGCGATAATTTCCCGTGCGGAACAGCAAAAGCAAGCACGGCCGATGCCCCCATCGAAGGCACGATCAGTGCCGCTCCCGTTGCCCCGGTGAAATAAAAACTTATCCAGGCGATGAAAAAGATCCCAACAAACCCACCCAACGTAGACACCAGCATTTCGGCATAACTCACCGAACCATCCATGCCAATCATCCTTAATGCTTTCGTAAGAAATTTCTTAGTCATACTCAATGGAATCTATGTACCCGTAAATTGCGATAAAACCAGCCGATATCCGGCCTGACATAATAACCGCGAGGCTAATCAACCATCGATTTCCTTTAAGTTACTGTAATTAATAATATTTATCAAAATCTGTTATGCCATGAAGTCGTTACGAGAATAATGCAGTGCTTCACCATGGTAAAAATCTCCAAAAATGGTGAAATTATTTACAGTCTGCAATACTATATTAGTTAATTCTTATGTAGTTGTATGGTATAAATACCCCGTACAGCGATGTTATTTCGACCAGGGTGGTCATTACATAATTACACCAGGAGATGGCCCCTATGGCGACCCTAACGGTCATAGATAATACTACCGAGCATACGTGTATTAATCTCAAACCCGGCACTGTTTTTATCGGTCGGGCTGGCGACAACGATATTATGTTCCAGGACAGGCTCCTCAGCGCGCATCATGCCAAAATCGTAACCTGTTTTGAGGCCTCGTATATCGAGGATTTGTCTAGCACCAATGGTACCTTTCTCAATGGTAAGCGGATCAAAACACACACCCTTCATCCTGGTGACGAAGTCACCGTGGGTCAATTGCGTATGATTGTGAGTGGATCTTCTGCTTAACAAAACTTGACCCTTTTACATAGGTACACTACCCGCGCAAGAGTACACATCTTGCTCTAGACCTTGTTGCTATTTCTTAAATACTTGTAGATCTGTATTTAAATCCAGGCGACTCAACCACCGTCAAGTTATTCTCTGTGAGCAGCTCAAATTCTGTAATAACGTGGAACCAAACACCCATATTCTCAACTCTTGTGCATTACAGAAGGCAAGCTCTACACTTAATAATTTGATCTCAGGTCAACTTCAAGTATATATTACCCTCTATTATAGTTAACTCTGTGGTGGTGCAGGATATTTTTAGCGGGGAGATTTAAAACAACCAACTATCCACCTTCAATATAATAAAAGGAAGATTGGTGTGACCGATAATACTCATAAAACTCAGCCCGAATCATCGGCACAACCAGGCCGAGATTTACCGTTTGTTGCTCCCTGCCGTCAACTTGAGTTCATGGCACCGATACGCTGGATTAAGCTCGGTTGGCAGGATTTTAAACGGGCCCCCAAACAAAGCATGAGTTACGGTGCGATCATTGTTGTTCTAAGTTATCTTATCACCCTGCTCGCACTTACCTATGGCAATTTATACTCTCTGCTAAGTCTGTTATCAGGCTTTATCCTGATCGGCCCCGTCGTGGCAATTGGTTTATATTCGATCAGCTGCAAAATACAGGAAGGTCATTGCTTACGTGAGGGTCGACGCCATTTTGGCAGTTTTATTGTGCTCGGTTTTATTTTGCTGGTTATTTTCCTGATCTGGGCGCGATCGGCCTCCATGATACATATTTTCTACCCAGTTGAGTCCCACGCAAAACTCGAAAAATTTCTCATATTCTTAAGCATCGGCACCGGGGTTGGCGCCGTCTTTTCCGCTATTATATTTATCATCAGTGCTTTTTCACTACCGATGATAATGGATCGAAAGGTCGACGTGGTGACGGCAGTCATTACGAGTGCCAATGCGGTACTGCGCAATAAAATGCCCATGGCCTTATGGGCCGCGCTGATTGTATTGAGCGTAATTATCAGTTTTGCTACCGCATTTCTGGGCTTCCTGATCTTGCTACCCGTAATAGGGCATGCAACGTGGCATGCCTATCTGGAAACGATTGATGCGGCTGAATGGCCGAAACATTAGGGGAAAAAAACGAGTTTATGTCGACTTTAACTCACGCACTGCAACTAATTGCTCAAACCCTTTAAATTCAATATCTTTTTCTTCTGAAAAATAAAACCGGCAATTATTCTTATTTTCTGTGTATATATTACTTGATACCGCAATAGTCATGGGGCGTGCATAAGCACATAAACGTGCAGCAAGATTAACGGTTTCACCTACTACTGAATAATCAAGATGCTCAGGAGAACCAATGTTACCAATAATGGCCTGGCCTTTATCGATTCCACAACCAACCGCAAATAGTGGACTCTCCTCATGAGTGGCCAGCTCTTTTGCATGCGCAATAATCTCCAGTGCACATAGACAACTACATTCCGCAATATCGCCTTCTTCAAAAATTGCCATAATACCATCACCGGCGTATTTGTCGACGTAGCCACCATACTGATAAACAAGTTCAACCTGATAGGCTAAATGTTCACTGAGTAAGGCAAACAGTCGTTCGGTTTGAATAGAGCGCGAGAGTTGGGTAAATCCTCGTATGTCCGTAAACAGACTGCATATCTCACGTTTTTCGGGAGGGGGAGTTTGGCCCGTACCTGCATAATGCTCGACCATTTTCTGCGTCCGTGGAGAAATATACCGACTTAAGGACTTTCGTACTTGTTCCAGTTGATAATAGAGTTCTGTCTTTTCAATGTGCGCTTTTAATCTCACCCTTAAGACTAACGGATTGATAGGCTTAACGATAAAATCATCACAACCGGCTTCAAATGCCTTTTGTAAGGCCTCATCCTCTCCCATCGAAGTAATAAATAATATGGGGGTAACCTGATGTCGGTCAATGCAACGAATCTGGCGACAGGTTTCAACACCATCAATACCGGACATTTTAAGATCCAGTAAAATCCCATCAAAATTTGAATTCGAAGCAAGTTTTATGGCTTCTTCACCACTTGCAGTATCAACGATGTTATAGCCTTCACCGCTGAGAAGTTGCCTTATCAGCACGCGCATCGTTGATTGGTCATCGACGATCAAAATTGTTTTGCGGTGTTGCGACTCCATAACATATCTCGAAACCTGGAATTCCTGATTAATTGTTACGTATTAATATAATGAGAGTAGCCAAAATCCCGTAATGGCGTATTAACCTTAGCATTACTTATATTAAGTTCAAGGTGGGTAATGTGATCCAGCGCAAACCAATTTAATCTGTTAAATCAGTAAGTTAGACAGGTCGTGGGAGGCAGCAGGGCACAACGTTCGAATCCAATTCATCGCAAGTACATAACAACAGCCGTCAGCACTGCAGGGGATTCGTTTTGTTATCAGATTAGTTCAGAATCAAAATTAATATTCAAGGTACTCATCAACTCACTTAATAATTTCTTCTCTTCGTCAATAAACCGGTTGTGCCGTTCGTATGGGTATTGAGTTACCGCAGCCGATGCAATGTCAATACAAAAGTCTATGATCCGTTGCTTGCGTTGTTCATTCTGTTGTTGATCCTGCTGTTGAAATATAAATGAATTCGCTAGTTTGCGTAATGCGGTTAATAATTCTTTTGATGGTCGTGTATGCACGAAGCGTTGCATAAAATCGTTAATCTCTGCCTCGGTTAACAGTTCTTCACCTTCGGTATGTGTGCTTAGCTCGGCAATATGCCTAATCGCAAATTCATACACAAGGTTAATTTCTTCCGTTTGATTTTTACCATCGATCCACAACATTTCGGCCAATGGAATCAAATCCAGTAAATAAACTTGATTCCCGGTTATTCCAAACTGAGAATCCAGCAAATTTAGAACATCCTCACGATTAGCATTATTCATATACTTTACTCACACATCAATGGTTGAAAGATTAAAAAATATCCAAAACCAGCCGTTTAATCAATAGCTTAAAGAGTAACACAAGGCATGCGTCTACGGAAAGCGTGTACATTTATTTAAATCCATACAGCCATCGCGGTAAATAACACAGCATCGATACGATGACCTGTTTAGGAATAATGGTAACAAACCCGTTAAAGATATACTCACACTCGATATATGAATGACATTCGACAGGCTAGTTGAATGATCTAATTTTTTGGTGGGTGCGTAACGCTTACGCTAGTAAAGAACAAGGATGAAACACTCTAACCTGCCGCTTCACCGTCCAAAGCAGGATAACACAAAATTTAACGGCCAAAATTCTGACCCAGATAATTGACTCGTCGACACATTCGCAAAAAATTCTTCCGACCGAATACCTCTTTTTGCCTTTTTCCATTACTGAACATCGTGCTTGCCTTCTGCTGGTTGCCAGATCTTGATTTTTACGATATCACCTAATACTGCGCGCATTTCCGGTACGGTAATCTGTTTTCCATAGCCTGGATCTCCCCAATAGCTACATACTAAACGACGTATATCAGGTTGCTTTTCAGAAAAGATACTAAGTTCCGTAGTATATTCAGTCGCAGTCGCAGCCCCCGACACAAGATTAAATTTCTCGTTTGAACTGGCCAGCATCAAGCGGCGGTCATACAAACTTTTTACCAGAAAATCGGTATGCCGAGTATTGGTTACGGTAAAGGTGCCTGGCTCGATTGTCTGAACAGTTTCCTTTATTTTCCAGGATAAAAACCAGCAATTATATTCGTATTGATCTCGATCCGATGGGCTAACTACCTTGCCATACTGCAGATAAACTCGTCCAGTGTTGGGAAGTATTTTTAATTTCTGCTTTACAATGATTTTAGTTCCCGCCGGGATATTAAAATAAGGTGAAGATTCAGAGTAACCACCACCTGTACATGCAGTGATTATTAGTGTCATGAATAATCCATAAATAATTCGCAGGGTCATTTTTCTAATTTCCTGGGTCAGTGTAATCGATGTTCTGGCTTTGGCCCGCCAGATTTAACCGGATGATGAGGGTGTCTGGGTACATAGACAGGATAATAGCGGTCTGGTGTTTCAACGGCTTGTTTTTTTGCTTGTTCAGCCTTTTTTTTAGCTCGTGCTGAATCACGTTTTTCTCTCGCCGCAGTCCTGTCATCTCGTCGCTGGATACGGTCCTTTTCCAATTTCTCAGCAAGATGTTTTATTCGTTCGATATTAGAATTGTCTTGCGTATTCGGACTCGCCTTTACCGAGATATTCACTCTTTCAGTCTGGATCGCATCCTGGGGAGGTATCGATGAATAGGTTACGTTGCCGTCGATATCAACGGATTTATACACCTGCCCAGCAAGGGTATGATTAATAGGAGACAGTGTTAAGCTACAAACAATCAACGCAGGTGTTAACACGCGGCGGGGGCCAGGTTGTTCGTTTATAGCCATGCTGTTACAAAGTGCCCCCTGCTGCGATTCAGTATCAGAGTGTTTGACACCACTCATGGTCAATAAGTGCAATTAAAAATAAGATTATCTTAAAAAGATGGTGGGTTATTCAGAACCTGAATAACCGGTTAAATGTCAATTATTGAAATCAGCTCGCTTTAGGCGTCAGGCTGGTGAGCACAGCGGATAAGGCTCTATCCATTAGAGGGACATCATCAATAATACTCGCATTGCCAGTACGCAGGTCTTCAGCTAGCTCATTTAATTTTTTATCGGCAACAACATCAAATTTCCAGTTGAGGAAGGTATATTCACCGAGCAAATCGCTCTTCCACGCCAGTTTCGCACGTCTGGATTTTCCATCCTCATTTTTAAACTCGACCCATTTACCCATTTCCATATGCCGAGCCAGCTCTAGATATTCATCATCGACCGAATCAAACAACGGGTCATAATTTTCTTCCCAGCTTTCCAGCACGATATTTTCCAGTATCACTTTATCGGCCAGGATCGGATCAACGGTTTGCCCGTCGGTCGCGTTAATTTCATTTAGTGCAGAGTCATCCGTGTCTGATTCACCTGACACAGCACCGGAGGTATCGTCGGCTATGCTAAAGTCAATATATTCCTGCCCACGGACACTGGCCATATGCAAAGGCTCAAGATAGGTAAAGACCGCATCAATTTCCGGCTGGGGATAATCGATTTGCTCCAGGCCCTGGCGTAATGTCAAAATTAAATGCTGGACAATCTTGCCCAGTTTTTTTCGGTCGACGGTCTTTTGTTTCGGTTCAATTGACCAGACAAGAACATCAATGAAGCGAATCTGGGTTTTCCAAAGCGCGCTATTCTCGCCTTCCTGAAGATAAGTATGAAGCATCACATCTTTCCATGGCCCAAGAATAATATCCGCTACCACCGCCGGTAACTCTCGGCCCAGTAAATGGGATTCCAGTGTTTCTCGTACCCATGCTCTGGCTAGCGCCAATTCCTCACGTTCTTTTAAACGTTTTTCTATATCCGTTAAGCTATTACTTTCCTGTTCGTTGTGCTCGGAAAGAAATTCTGTAAAATCCGTATCAAGCATAGAAAATAGATCAAGATCATCGGCGAACTCATGCAGGATGACTTCGGTAATTTCATTGATCTTGGTAAGTATCGGATTATCTATATCACTGCTTTCATCCAGACCCAGGGCCGATTGCGCAAGTTTGTTTAATAAATTACGAGCAGGATGGCCATTCATGGAGAAAAAATTCTTATCCAGCATGGCCACTTTCAGCATCGGAATTTGCAAACGGGCAATACTCGCCTTTGCTCTGGTAGGTAATTGAGGGTCATCCAGAATATATTCAAAGATCAAACACACCACATCGATTAAATCGTTATCCAGTGGTTGTATTTCACGAGAAATGTTTCCATCTGCACCGCTTACCTGAAGTTGATTTCGGACATACGTACCGACGGCCATTGCACCACCTTCCGGTAAGGCATTCGTGTCGAATCCTCTTTGCAAAGTCGTCAGCGATGTCAACATCTCGTTGGACGGTATGGCGATAATCGGTCCTACGCTCCCTCCACCCTGTGCCATACCCGGTTGATACGATCCACCCTGGCCACCTGAAAATCCACCTCCAGCGCCAGGCGTACCACTCAAACCGCCGCCGTAGCCTCCAGGATACATACCCGCCGCCCCAGCCATGCCTCCCGATGGGCTCGGGCGTTGACTTAATAAACCTTGTAGCGCATCCCATACATTGGTATTGGGATCCAGAGGATTTATCCCGGCAGGGCCTGTCAGTGTACTGCTTGATACATCACTCTGTTGATACGATGTTTTAATAACTGGCAAAACATCCGCTTCAACAAATTTATGATTTATTATCTGGTAAAGACTCGTAAGTCCATTAATGCATTGAAAGTCAAATAACTTCAGTAAAATAATCCTCACTTCCAAAGGCAGATCGATATTTTCTGCAGCCGAAGCATAGGCTTTTACAAGCATATGTGCGCCAAAGGGAATTTTATTTTCATCCACTTTCTCGACATTGAACAGAACAGCCATACGCTTATTGATCGCACTCAAGTCCTGTAGGTATAAAGCCTGAATTTTCTGTACTAATCGTTCGGTGGCAATGGTGATCTCAAGATCATCCTCACTAACCAGTTCCATGTTGTCATAATCAATTTTTGCTTCAGAGGCCGCGACTTTCATTCGCGCACTCGTGTTATTCAGGTAATTATCAAAATCGGTGGCTAGTTGTTCGAAATATTCTTTCTCGAAAGACTCGCGTTGCAAACGCACAATGCGCATTGAATCCAGATAAAAGTTTTTATCCTCACCTTTATCCGAGTTTTCAGCGATCTTAAATAAGGCATCATCGGCATTATCAAACATGCCTTGCAGGATTTTTCGTATCTGTTTTGATGTTGTTTCTTTGAACTCACCGTGTAGCCGACGCATCAGTACATGGCGTGATGAATTTCCAGACGGAGTCGAGTCGAGGTAGGTTACGTTATCCGTATCAGGCATAGCGGAGACTCCAAAAAGTGGTGCTATAAGAGAACCACATCATCAATTTATCGTCCTTATATAGTATCAAAGAGTATTGAAGTAATGTCCTGCCGCCTGCATTCATTGTCAGTTTAATGTGAACTGGTTCACATTTTAAGGATCATTTTCCCTATTTTTTGTGTTTTTTGGTTATTTTTTACCCGTTATTTGTGGGCCCATTTCCGCCCAAATTAGGCATCAATGACGTGATGCGCTTTCAAGATCCTTGATCAATGTCCGTTTAACCTCGTCCGTTATATCAGCCATACGCACATTCTCAATCATACTGACTTTGAGGTCTTTAAAGAGCTGATCCTTTACATTATCAGGTATATTCGCCTTATTGATGGACTCGAGAATCTGGTTAAATTCGGCAATATTAAATGAGGCCTCATCGGCGGCCATGGTTATGGGCATTGCGAATAACGCTCCACAGAACAGTAGACCCGCTAATGTAACGATACGAATTGACATGATGGTTTATTACCCTTTGATTATTTGATTGAATGCGGAGTATAGCAATTAATTTTGATTGCGGTGCCGGGCCTGTTGAAATTAATCATTGTAAGTAGTCAATAGTTTACTCAACGATATATATTCTAAACCTCTAAATTTTCTAATAGTTAACTCCAGTGATACAACCAGCTGCCTGGTTCATGTGTGGTTAATAGTTCTTACGTTATTATTTTAATACGATGAAAATATCTATGAGGTGTAGCATGAAATTTTTTAAATTTGTCCTGGTTCTGATACCTGTAGTATTTTTAACTGCTTGTGGCGGAAATAGCGAAAATGAATATAACGATGTTAGCTACATCAACTGGGCTGGAAGTGTTAATGGAACTCTTGTGGTTGACGCTACCGATGATACTTTTGAATTTGAACTTTACACAGGGTATCTACACTTTGGCAATACCACCTACACAAATGCATGGGTCGATGACTATGGAGATTTTTATATAGATTATGAACTAATCGGATCCGTGTATTACATAGAATCAATTGATAATGAAATTATAACCGCGTTGATTTCGAATAACGGTTATTATATTGATATTTATGGCCCTGAATCGGATCTTGCCTGGACTGAAACACAAACCATGCCAATATATGCTCTCGGAGAAATATCAACTGCATCGAATGCACTGTATGACAATTCGATTTATAGGCGGACGGCTCAACAGGGCGACATTAATTCAGCACCATCCACAGCTCCACCGTTAAATAAAATGAATGCGTATTCTGAAAACTTACCAGGAAATAATAAAAGCATCCTGAAAAAACGCCCAGATACTCAATTATAAAAAATCCCATGCAATTAATATATTAAAAACTACAAGTAAAAATATATCACAAATAAATAACTCTAGTGAATATTCTTTATTTTAAATTTATCGTATATGGGAAGTATGTCCCTCGCATCAAAGATTCCTGTATCTCCTAACATAATATGCCCGGGGAAATCGGGTGAAATTTGTACTTTATTGGCCTGTATTTATCAATCGTTGATCTCGAACTAACATCATAGGTTTGGTAACTAGTATAATAATAGGCTACAACTAATGTTTTATTAGATGCCGAATATGACTGATTTGAAAACGTATATAAAATCACATCCTGACTTTGCTCATCAACCGTTACATTCTTAATTAAGTTTTTAGGGAATTCGGGTAAATCAATATACTTGAATGAAAACTCTGGGGGAACAAAAGGTAATTTATTTAAATAACCAAGCTCCCTTACTTTTCTTTCTATTTCAAATACTTTTTTCTGAAAACCTGAAAAATACATAACCTTTTCATAATCAACTTCATTCCCTAAAAATCACTTTTCAAATAAATTAACCAAACTAATATTACCATTCATTCATACTGCCACGTTGGATCTCGCTGTAATTTATTTGTCAAGATATCCCTTAATTTGTGGTTAGGCCAAATAACTTATGCGCTGTTTCACTGGTCGCTAATGCAACTTCTTCTGGGGACTTACCCATGAAATCTGCCACCGTCTTGCATATATGTGGTAGATACTTTGGTTCATTCCGATTAGATTTGGGTTTAGGCTTCAAGCTACGGGGTAACAAATAAGGAGCATCTGTTTCAAGCATCAGTCGCGACAAAGGAATGTCAACCACCATTTCCTGTAACATTACCCCTCTTCGCTCGTCACAGATCCACCCAGTAACACCGATATGCATATCCAGTTCAAGATAAGCATGCAATTCATCTCTAGTCCCCGTAAAACAATGTACAACACCACCTGATAATTCAGGCCGATAACGCGATAAAATTTTTAAAAAATCAACATGTGCGTCTCTTTGATGTAAAAATACTGGCAGATGAGATTCTACTGCAAGCTCGAGTTGTAATTCATAAGCCAGCAACTGCTCCTTCCGAGGTGAGAAGTTGCGATTATAATCAAGCCCGCACTCTCCGATAGCTACAACTTGATTATGCTCTGCCAGCCCTGCAAGCCGGCTTATAGTCTGATCTGTAATCTCACTGGCATGATGTGGATGTACCCCCGCAGTTGTAAACAAAACTGCTGGATTTTTAATAGCCTGCCCGATAGCTTGCTCACTATTATCTTCCGTGGTACCTGTAATCATTATTTTGTTCACGCCCACATTAACCGCCTCATCCACGACTGATTCACTGTCGTCTTTGAATGATTTTCCAGTCAAATTAGCCCCAATATCAACTAAATTCATGTTAATTACGCTCTGTAGTTATTATCTTTCAATAAACGTGGTTATTGACATAATGTGTTAAACTAACATATATATTGTGACTATCTAATTTGCAGGGTACATATCCTATTGAATAATCATTGCAACAGAATATTAGACATAATTGTTAGATTGCATAATCCCATTTATTAAAACTGCGACGCCAATGCTGTGCGACTCGCTCCCGATCAACATCACTCAATTTGTTGAAGCTATTTTTCCTGTACGTACTTAACGATGTTACATATTTCTCAAGCTGTGGTTGAAACGATTCAAAATCGGCCAACCCTAGTGCCGTATAAGCATCACGTAACTGCGCAACGGGATCACGCTCAAGATCCTCATAACGGATCTCATGAAAATGCCCCGCGGGTAACAAAGGTAAATCATCAAAAAAAGCATCATAAAGCTCAGTGTACCGGTGCAAAATTTGATCCGGAATTGCTTTTAAATCAGGTCGTTGCAAATAGGTATACCACACCGCGGTATCGTGAAAATGGCAAAAAGACTGATAGACATCATAAGGATTACGATGGATATGAATAAATTTTGCGTCAGGAAATAGCTCCAGTAATATTCGAATACGCGCAGTATGTGGTGGTGACTTTAGAACAAGTCTTTGATTGTATTTCAGAGTAAGCTTTTTTAAAAACCAGAGTAAGCCCACCTTCCATTCTTCTACGTCAGCACGTGGAGCATCGTGAAAGGTCAAATATTGATCATAATTTTGCGAATGTCGTGGGAAACTCATACCAAAATACAATGACTTTCCGGTAAGCAAAGCCGGACCAAATTCATCCTCCTGCGGGGTTGTAAATCCCAGTGCCATATTGTCCATCGGACGTTTATCAGGTATCAGGCCTGCAAAGACTTTTGCATTGAAATTCTCTGTCGTTAAAAATGTATGTGGACTAACAACCTGATAGGTATTGGCATAGGCGAATTGTTTTGTGTCCTGAGCTATCAGATTGTGCAGATGAGTCGTGCCACTACGCCAGTGCCCAAGAATAAACAAAGGCGATTCAGAAATTTTCGTACGTTCAATTGCGTCGTGCCACCGACGTTTCTCGCGTCGATGCTGTAGTGAATTGAATACACTCATTATAGATATAACAGCCGCACGATGCCAGTAGGTCGGATCCACAGCAAAGCGATTATCGCGCAGCAATTTCCACCAATCTCCTGCAGTAATACCTGCAAGATAATTATTTCCGATACTCCAGCGATGTTTTATTTTATCCGTCATTTTATTCCATTTTTCTTTTTATAGTACAACAGTACCATAAAAATACTAAACTCAGAAATATCTTTAATTTATTTAGATGGAAATAATTCTCTATTTATCTATGTCCAGCTTTTTCCCTGGACAGACGGTTTGTTCTTTTTTATCAGATGCATCATCGTATTTAACATGCCTATGCCCAAGGATATTTTGGCTTCTAATATTCTGCGTCGTTTTAAGTCTGGCAATTAAGTTATTTAATGCTGTGATCTGAGATTTTGTAGGTGGTGATTTTTCCAGATTACCCACCAGGCAAATCCCGATCCCAAATACATTATATTCCCAGGAATTAACAGACACATGAGTACCAGAGATCTGTTGTTCCCAGCGAAAGGTCTCTTTCACCTCCCCATCCTTCATTCCATTGCCATTACCGATTACAAAATGATATGCGATACCGCCATACCCTTGTTGAGTATGAAACTTATGAAACGCCTTAACCGATCCTGCACTTGTTGCCGAATGGTGAATAACAATGTACTTCCATCCTTTATAACTTACCGATTTCTTGTAATACCAGTTATCGTAATTATCCCACGAGTACACTATAGGCTCAGCACCGTGCGAAAAATTGGGTAAAGCAAGCGTATAAACATAAACAGGTAATAATATAGATAACAATAGTCTTTTCGATTTCATATATCTATCGTACTCTATACGAGTAAACATGGAGGTAAACTGCAGGTAAATATGGTGTCTTTTCTGTTTACAAATAGTTTACATTATTTTTTGATTCTTAGTTGACTAATTAACCTGAACTCGGGATAAGAAATGAACCAAACACCAGCTTACCGATCAGAAATTCTGACAAAAGAACTCTCTGATCACAAAGGTAAACT
>QILH01000223.1 GCA_003233255.1 Gammaproteobacteria bacterium
TATGTGGTTCCACAAGTGGTTGAAGTATTTGAAGATATGGGTCAGGAATTACCGCTGATGACCCGTATCCTGATTACGGTCAGCGGTGTGTTTCGTGATTATTTTGTAGTTATGTTTTTCGGCGTCATCGCATTGGTCATGGGCACGGTGTATATCTTAAAAAAACCCGGTCCGAGGTATAAATTTCATGTATTTATTTTAAAATTACCGATCCTGGGTCGTTTTGTTCGCGGGGTGAATACGTCTCGCTTTGCGCGAACCCTGAGTATATTGGCGGCAAGTGGTGTCACTATATTAGATGCACTCAGGATCGCCAGTCAGGTGGTCAGTAATCTGCCGATGCGTGAGGCGGTCAAAATAGCATCTCATAAGGTGCGTGAGGGCGCTGGTCTGGCTAAATCCCTGGAACAAAGTGGTTATTTTCCACCGATGACCGTCAATTTGATCGCCAGTGGTGAGCTTAGTGGTAATCTGGAAGAAATGCTGGAGCGAGCGTCAATCAATCAGGAACGTGAGCAGGAAACACAGATAGCCTTTTTGATGAGTATGCTCGAACCGATACTCATTATTGTGATGGGCATGGTAGTGTTATTTATTGTAATGGCTACCTTACTGCCTATCTTTAATATGAATCAGTTAATTAGTTAAAGGAAACGTATTATGAATATTAAAAGCCAGTCTGGTTTTACTTTAATCGAAGTGATGGTGGTGGTCGTCATTCTCGGTATTTTAGCCGCGGTGGTGGTGCCGAATATTATGGATGAGCCGGAAAATGCACGTATTAATAAAGCCAAACAGGACATCCGTGCGCTTGAGTTGGCCCTGGATCGATACAGGTTACATAATTCTGACTACCCAAGCACCGAACAGGGATTACAGGCGCTGGTAAAAAAACCAACTGGTGCACCCGAACCTAGAAGCTGGAAAGGGCCCTATGTAAAAAAAATGACGGACGATCCCTGGAAAAATGAATATCAGTATTTAAGTCCCGGTACGCATGGCAAGATCGATATTTTCTCAGTCGGTAAAAACTCGGCGTCACCTGATGATGATATTGGTAACTGGAATCTGGATGAAGATTTCACGGCTAACTAAAATGGCCTGCTGCTTTTTGCAAAATAACGATTAACGTCGCCACATGAAAAAATCACTGCAAAGCGGCTTTACCTTAATCGAGATGATGGTGGTGCTCGTGATCATGGGCGTCATTGTGTCGATGATGGTGATCTCATTAAATTCCAATGAGATCAAGGAGGATATGGAAGTTGAGATGACTCGGCTGCATGTCTTGATCAATCTTGCGCAAGAGGAAGCCATTTTGCAAGGCCAGGTGATGTCTCTAGCTATTAGTGAAAACACATATCGCTTTGATATTTTAAACGTAGAAAACGAGACCTGGCAGCCACTGGTAGACGAAAAGGTGTTTCGAGAACGCAGCATTATCCCTGGAACGTCATTCTCACTGGTTATCGATGAGATTGAAAAGGAAGCCAGAAATATAGAGTTTAAACGTGAGCTGACCTTGCAGGAAGAAAAAGAAAAAAGAGAAAAGCAAAAACAGGCCAGTGATGAGGAAGAAAGAAAATATCAGCGCGTTTACATCGAACCGAGTGGAGAAATGTTTCCATTTGAATTGATCTTGCGAAATGAAGATGACAGCGTGGAAGTTAAATTAGTACTTGGCGCGGATGGAAAAATAAAAGTTGTGATGCCGGAGGATTTTAATTCGTGATTATAAACCGATCAAAGCATAGTAAGGGCTTTACCCTGATTGAAGTGCTGGTGGCGATGGTGATTCTGTCGCTGAGCTTGTTAGCGGCCATCAAAGTCGCTTCGGCAGTCACACGATCCGCGATCGATTTGCAGGACATTACGATTGCACACTGGGTCGCGATGAACAAGGTTGTGGAGTTGCGTTTGGCGAAAGCGTTGCCCAGAACCGGTCGCTCGAATGGTCAGGATGAAATGGCAGGACGCGAATGGCGTTGGGATATTTTGGTTGCTGAAACACCTTATCCAAAACTTCGCGAGGTACGTGTTGAGGTTAAGCCTGCGACAGATGACGCCGACGCTCCGCCCACTACGACAGTGATCTCATTGATAAGTAAATTGTGATTAGAAAATTAACAAAACAAACGGGTTTTACCTTATTTGAGCTATTAGTTGCCATGGCGGTATTTGGTGTGGTTTCGTATATGGCTTACACGGGGTTAGCGCAGATTTTGCAGGCACGAGAGCAGATAACCATAACGCAGGATCGTCTTGCCAATATCCAGTTGGCCTTTTTAAACCTGGAACGTGATTTACAACATGTTGTTAAACGACCGATACGCAATAGCTTTGGTGATTATGTTGGCGAGGTGGTCGGCGATGAACTTGCTGACTATCGTCTGGCGATAACGCGTGGTGGACGCCACGTACCTAATGATTTTCCGATGAGTAATTTGATGCGCGTTGGTTATGTTCTGGAAGATGAGACCTTATACCGTATCTCCTGGCCGGTACTGGATCAGGCGCAAGACACGCAACCGCGCAAAAAAAGAATATTAATGAACGTGGAAAATGTCGAAGTACGATTTTTAAGCGCCAAAGGCGAGTGGGAAACCAGTTGGGACTCTGCTGAAACGCCAATCGATCAGGAACAAAATTCACAGGCCATGGGAATCCCGCGTGCAGTTGCCGTTAAAATTACCATCAAAGATTACGGTGCTATCAATCGTATGTTTTTGATGCCCGAGGTTTAAGCGTTGAAGATATTTTCGCACAGACCGTTTACCAAAGGCGTTGCTTTGATTACTGCGCTGATGGTCATGAGCCTGGCCACGATAACGGCGGTATCGATGACGGCGGATCAACAGATCTATATGCGGCGTACGGAAAATATTCGTGACCATGAACAGGTTTTTATGTATCTGTTAAGTGCAGAAGATTTTACCAAAATTGTTTTAGCCGAAGATGACCCGAAACAGGATTCCTTTAAGGATGACTGGTATAGCGAAGAGCCAATAGTTTTTCCTATCGAGGGTGGTGTGTTAACCGGCAAAGTCTCAGACTTACAGGGTAAATTAAATGTAAATAATTTATCCAGAACTCCGCGTAATAAATGGGATGAGGATCGGCTTCGTCAGGCTATGATTAATAATAATATACCAACTGACTTAGCGAGTATTATTATTGACTGGATGGACGATAATCAGGATGCATTGCCGGGCGGTGCCGAAGATGTAGATTACTTAAATGGTGACCGGCCCTATCGCACTGCAGGAACGAAAATGGGCAGCATATCGGAATTAAAGTTATTAAAAGGGATGAATCAGGAGAAATACGAAGAATTACTTGAGGTGCTTACGGTTATTCCCAACGAGGACAACGCAACTATAAATATTAATACCGCCCCGGCGGAGGTGCTGCGTATTATTATTCCCGAATTGAGTGAAACGGAAGCCGACGATCTGGCAGAGGATCTGGCTGAGAATCCGTTAAAGGAACCCGGTGACTTGATCGACCATGCGCTGGTCAAAGGAAAGAAAATGGATGTGAACGGATTAAGTACGGAGACAAATTATTTCCTGTTAGAGTCGTTTGCTTCCGTGCAACGGGCTAGATCAAGAATGGACAGTATTCTCTATCGCCAGGACAAGGACAACATTAAAGTCGTGATACGTTCGCAGGGAGGCCTGTAATGGCGCGAACTATATTATTGCGTATAGATCCTACTGCAACGGAAGCAAGCTGGCAGCGAGTTGAAAACGGACAATTAGCCGGCTCGTTTCACAAAGGCCGTTTAGCGGAGGCTTATCGTTATTGTCGTGGTGCCAGTGTCGTGGTGATGGTCCCTGCAGAAGAGGTATTTATTACCCAAATTCTGTTGCCGGGTAAAAATCGAAAGAAATTGATTAAAGCGGTTCCCTATGCCGTGGAAGATCAGATCGTTGATGATATCGAAACGCTTCATTTTGCCTTAAGCCCCGCACCGCAGGACGGTAAATTTATTGTTGCTGCGGTCGAGACACAATTGATCGGTTACTGGGATAACGCCCTGAAGGCGGCAAGAATTCATGCTGAAACCATGATTCCAGATGTATTAGCGTTGTTGGACTCGAAAGAATCCTGGTCGGTTTTGTTAGAACCGAATCGAGCTCTGGTGCGAACCCCAAATGGTATGTTCAGTAGTGATATCGAAAATTTACCGTTGATGTTAAATAATCTACACAAACAGGCAGAACAAAAGCCAGAAGACGTTACTGTTTATGACTGTTCCCTGGCGAATCATATGACCACATTAAAAGCCCTGTGTGCGGATATTGAATTTAGTTTAATCGATTGTGCGGACGGTGTGTTTGGCGTATTCGCGCGTCACTATGAGCCACGTAACAGCGTAAACCTGTTGCAAGGTGAATTTAATCGTCAGCAGGGAATTGGCCGTCATCTAAAACCCTGGATACCGGCGGCAGCATTATTTGCCGTCTGGATAGGCTGGCAACTGGTGGTGAACATCTCTGCACTGATTGACCTTGGTAATCGCAGTGAAGAGCTTACCCTGCAAATGCAGAATGTATACAAAACCGCTTTTCGTGGTGCAAAAAAACCGCCGTTGGGTTATGAGCGCAGTAGCATGGAGTCGAAACTCAACAAGTTGCTTGAGAAACAGGGACAGGCCAAAGGCGGATTGCAGGAAATGCTGGTCAAGACAGCGCCGATTTTAAAAAATGTCAAAGGCGTTGTTATTGATGGTCTGAGGTTTAGTAATGGCAAGCTGGATATTGATTTAACCGTACAAGGCTCCGGCGATGTTGAACCGCTGGAAAAGAAAATAAAGCAGAAAACGGGCTGGGAAGTAAAGTCGAATGCGAGCACCTCGAAGGGTGTGACGAAAGTTCGTTTGAATATAAAGAGTTCGAGTTAAAATATTTATTTATGAATGAGAATATAGAAAAAATTAAAAATCAGTTTGAGCAGCTAAACAATCGCGAGCGCACGCTTGTGATAGCTGCGGTGGTGGCGTTGGTCTTTTTTATACCGTATCAACTTATCTGGGCGCCGATTGTAAATGGGGTGGAGGACAAACGTAATATAGTTGAGCAACAGGAACAGGATTTAATCTGGATGCAATCAAGGTTAAATGAAGTGCAGCAGTTGTCTCGCCAGACGAATAATAATGCGGCTACTGGAAAATCTCTCTATGGTTTAATTGAAAAAACAGCTCGACAAAAATTCGGTAGCGATATTCGTATCCAGCAAGAAGGCAAAAAAGGTATTCGCGTACAATTAAAGGATGCAGGTTTTGATGCGGTGATGACCTGGTTAGATGATTTACAGGTTAAATACAAAGTTAACATCAAGGATTTTAAAATAGACCGAAGTAAAATTGCAGGCAATGTACGCGCCAGCATTCTGGTAGGAAATTAATGATAAGCCTGAAACTTTCTAAAAAAAATCGACGCCTGGTGTATGTTGGTCTTGGTTTTTATCTAGCATTCCTACTGATTACTCTGCCGGCCAGCTTTTTAACCCGTTACATTTTACCCTCGGTTGATCCTGCCGGAGTAGTCAAGTTACAAAGCGTGCGTGGCAGCTTATGGTCTGGTCAGGCGAACGATACTCGCATCGGCAAGTTTTATCTTGGCGCTTTAGATTGGGATCTAAGCAGTTTAGGATTATTGCTGGGGAATATTAATCTGGATGTTGAATTTAAATCGGACATTGCAAATGGCTTAGGTGAAGTATCGCTTGGTTTCGGTGGGTCAACATCGGCAAATGATGTGGAACTCAATTTTCCGGCAGAAATGTTGCAACCGTTTTTTTCCGGGTTTCCAATTAGTATTTCGGGTGATTTACGCGGTACCATAAACGAATTGAATTATGTCCAGTTTGAGCAATTACAGGCCGATGGTCGCATTGTCTGGCAAGAGGCTGCTTTACGCGCACCACAAAATATTGAGTTAGGCGATTTTTTAATAGAAATGTCTCCGCATAATCAAGGCACAAAAATAAAGATCACTGATGAAAATCAAGGGCCGGTTAAAACCGAATTGAATATAAAATTAAGTGGTAATGGTAAATACACCGTAAATGGGTGGATGCAGGCAAGAGATCAAAGTCAGCAACACATCACGGAGGCATTACGGTTTATTGGTGCTCGTGCAGACAGTAGCGGCCGGTTCTGGGTGTCGTATAATGGTAGTTTAGGCCAGAAGAGTATTAGCGGGCAAAGAAAAATTCGCTAGCGGGTATTGATTGGATTCATTTATTCTATCCCCAGCTTTTTGATACGATATCGTAATTGTCGAAACGTTATGCCTAATAATTTTGCTGCGGCGGTTTTATTGTAACGAGTCTTCTCCAATGCCTTGGTAATGACTTCTCGTTCTTTTATGCTCATTGCAGGATCGAGCGAGAAACTTTCATCCAGATCAAGCTCTATATTACGTATATTTAGATCCGCTGTACTTTCGAGAATTTCGTTTAAATCTGCCGAGGAATTAAACTCGGGTAATTGTAAGTCGGTACAGGTTATCTCATCTTTTTCGCACAGGGTCATCGCCCGCTCTAATATATTTTCCAGTTCACGGACATTGCCAGGAAAAGGGTATGTGGCCAGGGCTTCGCTAGCCTCGTTACTGAGATGAGGAATATCAACTTGCCATTCAGTGGCAATCAAGCTTAGGAAATGCTCGACTAAAACAGGTATGTCTTCACCGCGATCGCGTAAACTGGGCACGGTTAATTCAATTACGTTAATCCGATAAAATAAATCCTGGCGGAATAAATTATTAGTCACCAGATCGGCCAGGTTTTTATGGGTTGCGCTTAAAATTCTTACATTGATCGGGATTTCATCCGTGCCACCAATCGGGCGCACTGCTTTTTCCTGTATGGCGCGCAATAATTTAACCTGCATCTGTAAGGGTAGATCAGCAACTTCATCCAGAAACAGGGTGCCACCATCGGCGGCGTGAAACAGGCCTTGTTTGTCCGTCACTGCGCCGGTGAAGCTGCCCTTTTGGTGGCCAAAGAATTCGCTTTCCATGAGTTCAGTTGGGATGGCTCCACAGTTAACCGGCACAAAGGGTTTTTCCTGCCGTGGCCCTTTATTATGAATTAAGCGGGCAACCAGTTCTTTACCAACACCAGATTCGCCACTGATGTATACCGGTGCCTGACTACGAGCAAGTTTTGCTATGGTTTTTCGAGTTAAGTGCATCGCCTCGGAGGAACCAAGTAGTTCAAGTTCGGAGTCCGCAATCAATTGTTCGTCGGCAATAATGGGTGGAGCAAGCTTTAACGCCGCATTTATTAAATGACGTAAGGTTTTAAGTTCAACGGGTTTGGATATAAAATCAAATGCTCCAGCTTTTAGTGCCTCAATCGCGGTTTCCATGTTGCCATGGGCGGTGATCATGGCAACGGGCAGTTGTGGGAATTCGTTGTTAATAAATTTAACCAGTTCAATTCCGTTGCCATCGGGTAAACGCATGTCGGTTAAACATAAATCGTACTCTTGCTCAGCCAGTAATTTTTTTGCCTGCTTGATATCTTTTGCGCTTTGAGTCTCTTTACCCATTCGCGACAAAGTGATTTCGAGCAATTCCCGAATATCAGGCTCGTCATCAACAATTAAAATTAGTTGTGTATTATTGTTCATTTAGTCTATATGCCGGCGCGGATCCTGAAATGTTAACCGAAAGTAACGTCGTCCGTCACCTTCGTCAATATAATTTAAATGTGCCTGATTACCTTCGGCTAATTCGCGTGATATGTACAGGCCTAATCCCGTGCCGGTGGATTCTGTGGTGAAAAAGGGTTCAAATATATGTTCTATAGCCTCGGCGGAAACGCCAGCTCCTTTATCATAGATATCCAGGTAAGGACGGGTCTCAGTTTCTGCTCGGCCTCCAATTAAGCTTACATAAGGTGTTTCATTTGCAGATTGGCTATGCCACAGGGCATTTTGGCACAGGTTGGTCAGAATTTGATGCAGGTGGCCCGTATCAAACCGGATCATGGTGGTGACCGGTGTTATTTTCACGTAAAACAATTCTTTGTTGATACCATGGCCGATAGTATAGTCGTGTATGAATTGATCTATATAGTTACTGAGATTAAAAAGTTCGACCTGGGAAGGATTTCGATGACTTACGGTCATGACATTTTCAACAATGGTATTCAAGCGTCGCGTGTGATCAGAAATAATTTGGGTAAGGCGCTCATCATTGTCATCGAGGTTATCGGACTCCGCCAGTAATTGACCCGCATGACTAATGGCCCCAAGCGGGTTGCGAATTTCATGGGCGATACTGGCCGTTAATCGACCTAATGAGGCGAGTTGTAACTGCTGAGCCTGTTGCGCCATTGCGGCCATGTCCTGTAAAAATATAACCGCACCGGAATCGGCATGATCGCCAATTCGTGCAAATCGTGGCGAGATATCAATGGGGTTGGAAACCAGTTGAATTGCTTCGGGATCGCGGTTGGGATTTTTGACCCAGGCCTGCCATTGCACAGCAAGTTCAGGCGCAACCTTTGTGATATTCGCATTATGTTGAGCTTCTTCGATATACAACATCTGTGCTGCGGATTCGTTGATCAAACGAATATCACCCGTTTGATCTAATACGATCACCCCGGTTTGCATACGTTGAATGATATGCTGAGTAAGTTGTGCCAGATTAGCAAGATCAAGCCCTCGTTTGGCAGCAAGATCTTCACTCTCGCGAACACGACGCGCTACATACATAAACAATATCGCGGTGCCAAAATACGTGGTTCCGAGTAAACCGGCAAATGGGTAGCTGTTTCCTTTCGGATAGCTGAAGCTAATTGATATTTGCTCAATTAAAATCACAATAGTGGCTAAAGCGGCTAACCCAAGTGCCGCTCGTCCTCCGAGTATGACGCTGGTGCTGGCCACGGTGATGACAATCAATACTCCCAGCCCACTCTGAATACCGCCACTGACATGCATGAGCAGAGTCAGCAACGTGATATCGGTTAATGCGCTGGCCCAAACTTTAATGGTAAAAGGTATTGATGTGGTATTGAGCGTTAACCATATGATGATACCGAGTACCAGATAAACGATGCTGTAGGTTAAAAAGGCTTCCGGGTTATAGCTGCCGAGTGGAATGATTAAATTATCGGTTATATATAAGAGGCTAAAAGAAGCTGAAATGAAAATTCTAAATGCGCTGAGTAATTGCAGCGGCCGTCGTGGATCGTGGCTAACAGGTATGGTATTGCTCGATTTTGAGCCGGGCTTTAGGAAATAGAGTTCCATAGGTAATTATTGCTGATTGCTTATGCGTTTATGCTCCTCACTACAATAATAGCGTCCTTTATCAACAATTGCTTCGTGTTCAGGAATATGAGTTGCGCAATGTTCGCACTTTACGATTTTTTCGGGTTTTCTGTTCTTCCGCGGTTGCAGATTTTTGGATTTTTTTTTGATATATCGTTTATAGAGTGCATAGACTAACCAGGCGATGAGCAAGATAGTCAGTAAACGAAAAATTCCCATGATAGTGTCCTGTTGGTATATCGGGTCGGTGTCAGATTGATTTTAGGGTATACAGTAGCATAGAAGTTACGAAGACTAAATTGACCGATGAAATCATCTTTCCTGGCCATAAAGGCCACTGTGATAGAGAAATTTTGCTTTGTCAGTCGCTTTCCGACAGAATATGTCGCCTTAAAACAATGTTTTCACTGATTTCACTACGAAGCGAACTATAGATTATGAATATCCATGAATTTCAGGCCAAGGCCTTATTCCGTGAGTATGGCGTGCCAGTGCCCGAAGGCGAGGTGGCCCGAACCGTCGACGGTGCCGTGCGGATTGCCAAAGATCTGGATGGACAACGCTGGGTAATAAAAGCACAGGTTCATGCGGGTGGCCGCGGCAAGGTCGGCGGCGTCAAGGTTGTGGATTCATTGCAGGACGTTGAGAACGTCGCTCGATCGTTACTCGGCTCTCAATTGGTGACTCAGCAAAATGGACCAGATGGACAACCGGTCGATCAAGTATTGATCGAAAGGCCAACCGACATCGATCGTGAATTGTATCTGGGCATGCTCGTCGATCGTGCCAAAGAGCGGGTAGTGATGATGGCTTCGGCGGCGGGAGGGATGGACATTGAAGAGCTGGCACGTGATCACCCCGAGCAACTTTATACCTTATATATAGACCCGGTTGTTGGTCTGCAGGCATATCAATGCCGCCAGGTTATTTTTGCGCTGGGTCTGGCTCAACACGCCAGGCTGATGACCCAGATCATGCAGGCCCTGTATCAACTATATATTGATAAAGACATCAGCCTGGTTGAGATCAATCCGTTGGTGGTCAATAGCAACGGTCTGATGGCTATTGATGCCAAGATCAATTTTGATGATAACGCTTTGTACCGGCATAAACATAAATCTTCATTACGTGATTTACGTCAGGAAGATGAAAAAGAGGCGCAGGCCTCGGCACATGGTTTGAGTTATGTCAGTTTGGATGGCGATATTGCCTGTATGGTCAATGGAGCAGGATTGGCAATGGCGACCATGGACATGATCAAATATTTTGGTGCCGAACCGGCTAACTTTCTGGATGTCGGCGGCGGAACTTCGGCGGACAAAGTGGCTGAGGCCTTTAAGATCATTTTGTCGGAGGAAAAAGTAAAAGCCATTCTGGTTAATATCTTTGGGGGTATCGTGCGTTGTGATCTGATCGCCGAAGGTATTATCAAGGCCGTCAAAGAAGTCTCGGTAGCCATCCCGGTTATCGTTCGACTTGAAGGCACCAACGTAGAACAAGGTTTGAAACTATTGTCTGAGTGCGATCTGGATATTATATCAGCAAGTGATCTTGATGATGCGGCCAGCAAAGCGGTTGCCGCGACGAAGGAAAACTAAGTATGGCCGTTTTAATTGATAGAAACACCAGGGTCATTTGTCAGGGGTTCACTGGCAAGCAGGGCAGTTTTCATTCGCAACAGGCGATCGATTACGGCACGCAATTAGTGGGTGGAGTGACTCCAGGCAAGGGTGGACAAACACATCTGCAACGCCCTGTGTTTGATACGGTGCAAGCGGCGGTAAAGGAAACCGGTGCCGATGCTACCATGATCTATGTACCGGCGGCCTTTGCCGCAGATGCTATACTGGAAGCCGCCGATGCCGGAATCGAGCTTATTGTTTGCATTACCGAAGGTATTCCTATTTTAGACATGTTACGGGTTAAGGCGGTGTTAAAAAATACTTCATCTAAACTGGTTGGCCCCAATTGTCCCGGTGTGATTACACCAGGGGAATGTAAAATTGGTATTATGCCGGCGGCCATTCATTTGGCGGGTCGCATTGGTATCGTCTCACGTTCCGGTACGTTAACCTATGAAGCCGTTTATCAAACCACTCAAAACCAGCTAGGCCAGAGTACCTGTATTGGTATTGGTGGCGATCCAGTTCATGGCCTCGAGTTTATAGATTGCCTTGAGATGTTTGAGCAGGATGCGCAAACCGAAGGCATCATTGTGGTGGGTGAGATCGGTGGCAGCGCGGAAGAAGAGGCCGCGGAGTATATTGCTACAAAGATTAGCAAACCGGTGGTGGCGTATATTGCTGGCCAAACCGCACCGACAGGTAAGCGCATGGGCCATGCCGGTGCCATTATTACCGGCGGTAAGGGTACGGCGCAAGGAAAGATGGACGCTCTACGTGATGCCGGTGTTACCGTGAG
>QILH01000004.1 GCA_003233255.1 Gammaproteobacteria bacterium
CTATTTTTTTAAGCCGACGCGGGTAATACCGGAAAATTAACCGGCACGACATTCAACATATCATCCAGTTTTTCTTCCTGCGCCAACATTAAACCTTTGCGGAAATATTCAATCGCGCTATCCGTTTCATCGAGCTGCTCCATTAACAGACCCAATTCTTTATACGTATCTGAACGTGGCTGAATACCAAGACTGGCCTCCAGATACGATTGCGCCTTACCCCATAACTGGTTGCGCTTACACAGACGACCCGCGGTTAATAATAACACCGGGTTATTCTCATTTGTCTTTAACCAGCCTTCAACGGTGGCAAGTTGTTTGTCAGAATCCTTCGCCTCAATTAACCCGTACAAATACACTAATTGCATATCCAGCTCTCGTTTCAGGGTCTCACGAACCACCTCTTCGGCCGAGTCGTGATCATCCAGGCTTAACAAACATCGCACGTAATGTTGAGTAAGCAAAACATCTCGACGCAAGAGCCTGGGCACACTTTGCCAAACTGATCTCAGTTCATTTACGTTACCATGCTGGGTGGCAGAGGTAATAAGCTCGCGATGAACCACCCGCTCAAGCTCCTGCAATTGTTCCGGGTTAATGATGTGATATTTTTTCAGGTCAGGTATGATCTTCTTTAAATCAGGCCAGCTTTTTAGCATCTCATAAATGCGCGCCAGTAAAAACAAAACGTGCGGGTGTTTTGGTGAATTTGAGTGCAGTTGCACCAGCGTCGCTAGCGATTGTTCGAGTTGTCCATGCGCAAGCTGTAATTCAGCCTGAGTTAACTGCACCGCAAAACCTGAACCCTGCATGCTTTTGTGCGCAAGCCCTAAATAATTGTCACGCCGCTCAGAGGCTGAGAGTTTTTGTGCCGCACGGGCCGCCGACAAATAATTTAATAATGGCGTATCACTTTTATTGGCATGGCGAAGCAGAAATCGTTCCGCACGCGCCCAGTTACCTTGCGCTAATTCAATCAGTCCTTTATTGGTATCCCGCCGCGCGCGCAATGTCTTTTGTCGATCACGCCAGTCACGAAAGGAGGCCGGCATATTCCAGCCTGATATCAGAATGCGTAATATAAAATACAGCACCGAAAAACTAATAACCGTCAAAATAATAAAGAGTGACAGGCTAAGCTCTGCAGACTTATAACCCCAGGCAATGATCACATACCCCGGATCCTGATACGCCAACAGACTTAATGAGGCCGCAATTAATAATATAAATAGTGTACCGAATAACCACTTCATCGCTTAATTAACCTGCTGTTCCACGACGGCTTTTTCGTTTTGCATTGCGCGCTTTGCAGATGTTTCATGACCCAGACGATATTTTTGTAAGGCCCGATACGTGTATGCAATATCCGGTAATTCCGGCGCAATCGATTCTTTACTTAGTTTATTTAAACTATCCAGAGTCGCCATGGTAATGTTTGCCTTAGTATCAAAATGTTCGCCGATCCACTCTGCTGCGGTATCAATACGTTCTTTATATACTGCGGGCTGACCCGCCAACATGGCAAGGCGCGCCTGCTCCAGTTGCAGACGAACATTCTCGATTAGAAAAAAACGCTCTTTGGGTGCAAGCATCGGCTGCAGCGGTGCCTCATGATCGCGGATCTGAACCAAACCTTTTAAGTCTTTCCAGATCGCGGCCGGTAATTGCGACCATGAATCTACCTGCGAAGCAACGTGTTCTTTTTCCTGTTCCGGTATCGCTCTGGATTTCGGATCGGGTGTTTGCAGAGGAAGCTTATCGATCTCTTTGTTGATCGCACTCAATTGCAACGACAGACCCGCCAGGTCGGCTTGCGGTATTTGCCTGAGTTCCTGCACCGCCTCAGCAATCACTTTGCGGACGCCAATGATACCCGGGTCACCCGTATCACGCAGACGCTGGTCGGCAGATTCAAGTGCAACGATGGCCGTGTTGATGTCGCGCTCAAATAACAAACGGTAATTGGCCAGTTGAATCAAGTATTCTGATTCCATTAATAGCCAGTCTTTACGCAGGTGCTGATTTTTTTCACGCAACACATCGATATAGTCGGTCATCTCCTGTTGACTGACCTGCATCGCTGCAACGCGTTTCATAACACTATCTTCGAATGCCTGATTGTGTTCTGTATAGGCCGTTTGAGAGCGCTGCATTGTGGTTAGCGTTTCTGTGGTTTGTAAATAAAATTGATAAGCATAATTGCCCGCAACCCCGAACACGCCAAGCACGATAACAAACAACACAATCGATACGATACTGAGATTAGATTTTTTAGCCGATACACTTTTCGTCCGGCTCTTCTTCGGCTTATCTGCGCCAGGCTTACCCGCATCCGCCGTTTGCGACCCGCCTGTGCTCGCACCCGACTTATGGTCATTTTTATTTGTCTGCTCGTCACTCACTGCACTGGTTACTCCATAATAATACGGTCGATTTGCATGGCGACAAATTCTACCGTGATCAGGAAACGGATTTTAACGCATTCAGTATGCCAGATTCCAAATCCGATTCATGCTCTGGTTCAACAACAACCGGTTTAAGTGTAAACCCTAGCTGTTGGGCATGCATTGCGATCCGTGAATGAATCACCACGATTTGTTTATCAAACACCCAGCTTTGTTGATCACGTCGGGCGCAGTCGGCCAGATGCTGCATCGCATTGGAGCTACTTACCACGATGGCATCCACATCCGCTTCCTCGTTAGTAAGCACTCGCTTAGTCTTAAGCCGTTGATATACTTCAGCATATTCAACTGCTGCCCCTCGCTGGTGCAGAACTGTGGCAAGATGCTCCCGGCCTGACTGGCCTCGCACGATTAGAATGCGGCTGCCCTGAATTGATTGCAGGGCATCCAGTGCCAGTAAACCCTCGGAATCAAATGAATCGACCGGCATGAAATCGACGGCCTGGTGCCGGGTGATTAATTCATCGGCGGTTCCACGGCCCATCGCCGCCACCTTGAGCGTGGCGGGCAGGCCAGTTTCCACATTCGCAACGGCGTTAGTCTGCAGAAAATCCCAGGCATATTTAACCGCATTACGGCTAACAAAAATAATCAGTTGATAGTGTGCGAGATTTTCGAGAACGGGCGGCATGACCGCAACCGGCTTAATCTCAAGCAGGGGAAAATATTTTGCCTCACCCCCGTGGGTTGAAATCGCCCGCAGCAATGCAGATGCCTGTGCTTCGGGACGAGTGACGAGCACCTTTAAACCATTAAGCTGAAGATCCTCAGCTTTGCCCATACAATGATTCCAGAATTTTACCCGCGCCACGCGCCAATAAATCTTCGCCGAGCACATCGCCCATCTCCTGCGCATTCGCTATCGGCCCGGCGATCTCGGCACGAATAATTTCGCTGCCGTCCACCGTGCCCACCAGTCCGCGCAGCAGCAGGGCATCGTGAGAGAGTTCGGCAAATCCAGCAATCGGTACCTGGCAGCCACCATTCAGTCGGGTATTCATCGCCCGCTCAGCCATCACGCGATAGCCTGTTTCTTTGTGGTGTAATGGCTGGATAAGATTATTCACGCGAGCATCATCAATACGACATTCAAGACCCACCGCACCCTGGCCGATGGCAGGCAAGCTGATCTCGGGTGAAAGTCGTTCGCTGATGCGCTCTTCCATCCCGAGTCGAATCAATCCGGCTGCGGCCAGGATAATCGCGTCGTAACCACCGGCGTCAAGTTTGCCCAGACGCGTGTTAACATTTCCACGCAGATCCAGAATCTCCAGATCAGGGCGCTCCGCTTTTAACTGGCATTGGCGGCGCAAGCTCGAGGTGCCAATGCGCGCGCCCTGCGGTAACGAATAGAACGTCTCGTGCTCGTTGGAGACAAAGGCATCGCGTGGATCTTCGCGAGAACAAATGACCGGTAAGTGCAGGCCATCCGGCAATTCCACAGGTACATCCTTCATCGAATGCACGGCAATATCGGCCTTACCCTCAAGCATGCCGGTTTCCAGTTCTTTCACGAACAGGCCTTTGCCGCCCACTTTGGCCAGCGGCGTATCCAGAATTTTGTCGCCCTGGGTGGTCATCTCAATCAATTCAATCTCAAGACCAGGATGAGAATGTTTAAGTAAATCAGCCACATAGTTGGCCTGCCACAGCGCTAACTGGCTCTTGCGCGTCGCAATTCGGAGTAATGAATCAGTCATATTTATATAGGGATAAAATATTATTATTGAACAAACGGCCTTAAAAGACGACCAAACACTTATAATACACTAATTATTTACGGACGGTGGCGATGAAATCAGGTAAGCGTTTGCGCATTCAGCTTCTTCTGCTCAGCGGATTACTGGCCAGCTTTTCAATAAGCGGGGCAGCAGAATACTTTGATGCTGAGGATCTGCCGCCCGTCAACATCATCAACACGGAAGATTTCCGCGTCGACAGCCTGCTGGCGATAAAGAAAAAGGCCCCAATCCTTATCCTGTTCGCAATGGAAGGCTGCGCCTATTGTCAGTATGTTGAAGAAGAACATCTGAAACCGATGTTACGTAATGACGACTATGGCAAAAAAGTCATTATCCGCCGCGTGATGACCGACGACTACGATGATCTGATCGATTTTGATGGCAAGACTATTTCAAGTCTGGACTTTTCTGCACGTTATAATGCCGACATGACCCCCACGGTGGTATTCCTGGATCAAAACGGTAAACAACTGTCGCGTATTTTAGGTGTTCGAAATACAGAATTATACGGTGGCGATCTGGATGACAGCCTGGATCTATCTTTACAAATGATTCGCAAACAACTCGCTTCGTTGCAGTAAATCGTCTATCCATTATTCTGCTGGAAAAGAAATTCATTCACCTGCTTAAATTCCCTTTACCCCGTAAATAACAAGAGTTTTTCTTTTCACCGCATTGAACAAAAACGATTACATCGACTTCATTACCTTGCGTACTGTGGGCAGATGTCGGCGGCTCACCTCAAGCGTATCATCCGCACCAAGTAATTTTATC
Source organism: Gammaproteobacteria bacterium (assembly GCA_003233255.1). GTDB lineage: Bacteria > Pseudomonadota > Gammaproteobacteria > UBA6429 > Thiohalophilaceae > SZUA-24. Next base: position 4,982 of record QILH01000004.1, read on the forward strand.
TGATGCCCACCGCCTTTAAGTTTATCCAGTGCCGCAATCGATTTACGTGCGACCAATGCGTTGCGGTGTACACGCAAAAATACATCTTCAAATTCTTCTTCTAATGATCGCAGCGATTCTTCAATCAAGACCGTGCCCTGTGTATAACGCACCGTGACATATTTATGTTCGGCCAATAAATACAAAATATCATTGATATCGATCAAGCGTAACTCATCCCCCAGGCGCGCGCTGATATGCTGACGCCGTTGTGTCTCCTGATCCTGTAAATTAATTTTTTCTAATTGCGCTTTGCTCAGGCGTTTTGCAGACTCAAGTGCATCCTGCAGCCGCTCTTTGCGAATCGGTTTTAACAGGTAATCAACCGCATGAGCATCAAAAGCCGTTAATGCGTATTCGTCATAGGCCGTCGTAAATATAATTGCCGGCGGTGCATCCAGTTTCATAATGTGTTGAGCCGCCTCGATACCATCCATACCCGGCATGCGAATATCCAGTAAGACCACGTCCGGAGTATGTTGCTGGCAAAGTAAAACCGCCTGCTCACCATTGCTGCCTTCAGCGCAACACTCACCCAGCTGCAGCTCAGTAACAATCAGTTTTAATCTTTGCCGTGCCAGGGGCTCGTCATCAACGATCAGTATCTTCATTATGCTCATTCTGGTAAGGCCAGGTTAATGTAACTGAATAACTACGCTTGTCTTCAAAAACATGTAAATCTCCCTTACCGGGAAACAGAGTCTGCAATCGATCACGAATATTTTGCTGGGCAATATGATTGCCTTTGTTTTCACTGCCACGCACCAGTGGTACCGGATTGTGAATGATCAAACGAATCATACCTTTGTCTTTATCACCGCTAATATTAATCGAACCGCCTTCTGTTCGCGGCTCGATACCATGATAGATAGCATTCTCCAGCAAAGGCTGAACCAACAAGGGCGGTACATAACTGTCCCTGGGTATCGATTCTACGTCCCAGTTTACCTTTAATCGATCACCCAGCCGAAAACGTTCAATTTCAAGATATCGTTCACACAGGGTTAGCTCATCGTGAAAACTGTGAAACTGACGCGCATCTCCCAGTGACGCTCGAAACAGATCGGCCAGATCATGTACCGCGGCTTCGGCCTGATCGGGATTCGATTTGGTCAAACTGGCAATGGTGTTCATACTATTGAAAAAGAAATGGGGCCGAATCCGCGACTGTAATGCTTGCAGTCGAGCCTCGGCCTCGGAGCGAACCTTCAGCTTCCATTGGTGTTGTACGTAAAAATAACGCAATATCGGCCCGGTCAACACGAAGGTGATCAGGATCGAATGCGACACAAATGAAAAATGCGAAAGTCGCTGCGGGGCACCCGGATAAACATACCAGTAAGCCAGCTCGCTAATGGCAAAAACGACCAGTAAAACAATAAGATAACTCACAATCGCCACCACCCGGGCGGAATAACGACAGAGCAGGGGCCTCACGGCACACAGGGCATAACAGCTGCTCAGCGCACTCCATTGCACATACATCGAGATCAGGCCCAGATCCTCCCAACGGGTATGGTAGGCACCGGTTTGTGGAATCAACACCACTAAAAAAGCAAATAACTGCGCGATCACCACCACGAAGAACACCATGCTGAGCGAGCAAAGATTCGGTATAAAACACTCGTTTTTATCGAATTGAACGGACGTTTTCACAATCTAGATCATATTCCCTGAGTTAGTCATCCCCGCTGCGTGCATCCCGATGTTCATCTTTCAGGGCCACGCCATAAACATAGCGTAAGCCAGCCCGGTTGACGAGCACCGAATCGACATTCAGCATGCTTATCGTCAGCGATATTGAGCTCGACACCGATATACTTTATAAAGGTAACCTGTTCACCGCATTTGTAAACGGGATACCGCATGAGCCAAAACGACGACAAACCCTGGGCCGGGCGTTTCAACGAGCCAACCGACGCCTTTGTTGAGGCCTTTACCGCCTCGGTTGGGTTTGACCGACGCATGTACAAACACGACATCGCCGGCTCAATAGCGCATGCCAGCATGTTGGCCAAAGTTGGCGTACTAACAACGGACGAATGCAAGCTGATTATCGACGGTCTGCAAGACATTGAACAAACCATTGCCAATGGCGAATTCAACTGGTCGACCCGGCTGGAAGATGTCCACATGAACATCGAGTCGGCGTTAACGAAAAAAATTGGTGAAGTCGGTAAAAAATTACACACCGGACGCTCACGCAACGATCAGGTCGCTACGGATATTCGCCTGTACCTGCGCGACGAAGTGGTGTCGATCCTCGCCGAACTAAAACGCCTCCAGGTCGCACTTGTCGATTTGGCCGAACAACACGTTGACACCATCCTGCCCGGTTTTACCCATTTACAAACCGCGCAGCCGATTACCTTTGGCCACCATTTACTCGCCTGGTTTGAAATGTTGATGCGCGATCAAAACCGGCTTGAAGATGGCCTGCTCAGGATCAACGTGCTGCCACTAGGCGCCGCCGCGTTGGCGGGTACGACTTTCCCGATCGATCGCAACTACACGGCACAGTTACTTAACTTTGATGTCGTCAGTGAAAACTCTCTGGACTCGGTCAGTGATCGTGACTTTGCCATCGAGTTTTGTTCGACCGCGTCTATTTTAATCATGCACCTGTCTCGCTTCTCAGAAGAGTTGATCATCTGGAGCTCCGCACAGTTTGATTTTATTGAGCTCGGCGACTGCTTTTGCACGGGCTCATCGATCATGCCGCAAAAGAAAAACCCCGATGTCCCTGAACTTATTCGTGGCAAAAGCGGTCGAATCTTTGGACACCTGATGGGCATGCTGACCTTGATGAAAGGCCAGCCACTGGCGTATAACAAGGATAACCAGGAAGATAAGGAACCCTTGTTCGATACCATCGATAACCTGAAAGGCTGCTTAAAGGTCTTTGCCGACATGGTACCGAATATCAATGTCAAAAAAGACAATATGTACCAGGCCGCGTTTAAAGGCTTTTCCACCGCCACAGATTTAGCCGACTACCTGGTTAGAAAAGGCATGCCGTTTCGTGACGCGCACGAAGTGGTTGGCAAAGCCGTGGCCTTTGGCATAAAACAGAAAAAAGATCTCTCAGAAATGACCTTAACCGAATTACAGAATTTTTCTAACATTATTGAACCGGATGTATTTGACGTATTAACACTGGAAGGATCCGTAGCAGCGCGAAATCATATTGGTGGCACGGCACCGAAACAGGTGAAGGCGGCAATAACACGGGCAAAAAAACGGCTCGGCTAATACACGGATGTAAATGTTCTCGTCCTCACTCCAACTCATTCCCAGGGGAACAGAGAGCTTACGCTGATGGACGAAAACAAAAAATTATTAACGCAATGGGACAACAGTCTAAGCCCGGCGTTACATGAATTACTTGATGCTAATTTAGCACGACGTCACTTTTTGCATAACGCCGGTAAGGCCATTGCTGGTGCAGCGCTTATTCCATCTATCGCTTTATTCACCGCCTGTGATCAAAACACAAAAACAGCGATCTCCACGACTTTATTAACGGAACCCTGGCCTACCTTTGCGGCCGTGCAGCTGGTTTTGTTTCCCAATGACGGCAACGGGCCCAGTGCAACCGATCTAAACGCCGCCGCCTATTTAAATTTTGTCTTAACCGCCCGCGATACCGATCAAGATGATCGCAGGTTTATTCTTAAGGGCATCGACTGGTTAAACCGGTTAGCCAATAGCGAAGTAAAAACTAATTTTATAATGGCAACCCCCGAGCAACAGCAACAACTCATTCAAAAAATATCGACCAGCACGTCGGGGGAACGCTGGTTATCGTATTTATTACTCTATATATTTGAAGCCCTGCTCAGTGACCCTGTTTACGGCGGTAACCCAAAGGGCATTGGCTGGCAATGGCTGCAACACCAACCGGGCTTTCCGACACCGGGCAAAAACAAAACCTACCCTGAGTTATTAAAACGATGAGCCAGTACGACGTCTGCATCATCGGCAGTGGCGCAGGGGGCGGGCCAGTTGCCTATCAGCTAAGTTTGGCCGGTTACACCGTACTGGTGCTGGAAAAAGGGCCGTTTCTGAAGCAAAACGATTATTATAAAGACGAACTCGCCTGTTGTCGGCGCAGCGTTTACACCCCGAACTTAACAGACGAATTCCACGTCATTGAAGATTACGCGGGTAAGGACGAACAGGGTAATTATAAATGGAGCAGCGAATCCACCTTGGATTCAGGCTGGGATTTCTGGAACGGCAACCTGGTTGGCGGCGCCACCAATCTAATGAGCGGATTTTTTCATCGCCTGAAACCAGAAGACTTTCGCCTAAAAAGTGAATTTGGCGAGATCAAAGACGCAAACGTGGTTGACTGGCCCATCGAATATACTGATCTGGAACCTTATTATGCCATGGTAGAACAGATCGTCGGCGTCTCCGGCCGGGTGACCCCACACCCAAATATGGAGCCGCGCTCAACAAAAGAGTTTCCCTACCCAGCCACCAACGAACACCCAATAACAAAGTTTATCGATCACGGTTGTGAGGCCTTGACGTTACATTCGCTGCCCACCCCGCGAGCCATTTTACCAACCTCCATCAGTACACAACGTGGCGGTTGCCAATACTCAGGTTATTGTGGCAGTTACGGATGCGCCAGCGGAGCCAAGGGCAGTTCCCGTGAGGCATTAATCAACGCCGCGATCGCAAGTGGAAATTGCTCACTACAGGACCGCGCCAAAGTCACGCGCCTGATCAGCGATCAAACTGGAAAAGTGATACACGCCGAATACATCGACAAACACAATCAAACTAAAACCGTACAGGCGAAAATATTCGTCGTCGCCTGTCAGGCGGTCGAAACATCACGCTTACTCTTGAGTTCCATCGGGCCAAAACATCAACAGGGGCTTGGTAACCAATACCATCAGGTCGGCAAAAACATGTTGTTCTCGGCAGGTGGCTCGGGGTCGGGCGAATTTTATTATGATGATTACAATGCCGAACAGGCACAGCAACTCAAGATCCGTGGCCCATTTGTAAATCGCTACCTGCAGGACTGGTATTTTATCAACGACAAAAAACTCGGCCGCGCCAAAGGTGGCACGGTTGAATTTTTGTTATCGCACCCAAACCCGATCAACCGCGCCAATGGCGTCAAGTGGGGCGACGACGATAAACTGGTCTGGGGCCGCGCACTCAAACAAAAACTTAAAGCCGCGTTTACTCAATCGCAAAAACTAAAGTTTGAAATATTTTGCGACTGGCTGCCCACCGACGACTGTTTTGTTAGTTTAGATAGCCAGCATAAAGATAAATGGGGCAGCCCGGTCGCTAAATTACGCGTCGGTTACCACGACCATGATCTTGAGGTCGGCAATTACATCCTCGAACGCAGTAAAAAAATATTCGAAAAAATGAACGCCAAAAATATCAGCGGCAGTGTAAGTGGCTCACCGCCACCGAATTTACAGGCCGGGGGATGCCGATTCGGAAACGACCCCAAGACCTCGGTACTTGATAAAGATTGCCGCATTCACAACGCCGAAAACGTGTTCGTCACCGATGGCGCCTGGATGCCCACGGGCGGCAGCGTACCCTACACCTTTACCATCTACGCCAACGCCTTTCGCGTCGCCGACCTCATCAAAAAACAACTCTGATTTAACCCGCCGGGCGACACATATCGGTCACCGGATATATTGGAAACGTACCGCAAGCAAGAGCCGGATGGCTGGTGGCCGTATGCATCAATATTGATACGGTTACTTTTTTCGCAGACATCCCACTAAACACAGGCCAAACGGCTAAACTAAGATTATATGAATACACATGAAAGCCGACGTCGCGCTTAAAACAAACTTGCCTCACCCGCATAAGTTGCGCAAAATATAGCCTACGTCCGTAATTGTCAGCTTTAAGGGTATAATTACCGCGAGCGGTATTTCTGGGCTTTAAGAGTACAATTACTGCGAGCGTGATATATAACTGTTGAACTAAACCGCTTCGCGGTAGCTTTTTC
>QILH01000197.1 GCA_003233255.1 Gammaproteobacteria bacterium
ATTTTATTTGTCGGATAAACCGTTGCTGGTGAATGAAATATTTTTACCTGCGATAGCAAAATGCCCAGCGCCCACCGTTAAATATTAGTTCTTGTGATATAGACGAAATAAAAACTTGCACAAATATCTTTTAAAATGCTGTGCCGATAGAGGCATGTCTATATAATTCGGCTATGAACTTTAAAAAATTCATAAGAAGCTATTTAAACCGACTATATCTGCCCCCGCAGTTAAAAGATCGACTCAGGCAATATTATTATCTCACTCGATTAGATCGCCCGATTGGAATCTATCTATTGCTGTGGCCGATGTTATGGGCGTTATTCATCGCCAGTCATGGCAAACCTGATCTGCTGGTATTGTTTGTTTTTGTGTCGGGTGTGGTGCTGATGCGTTCAGCCGGTTGTGTGATTAACGATTTTGCGGATCGAAAAATAGATCCTCAAATAGAACGAACCAAACTCAGGCCGATCGCCAGTGGAAAAGTGTCCACCCGGGAAGCGCTTTGGTTATTTGCCGGTTTATGCCTGGTTGCTTTTATGCTGGTTTTGCTTACCAATAAATTTACCGTTTTCTTATCCGTTGGTGGCCTGATATTGGCGGCTATCTATCCTTTTATGAAACGCTATACCAACTTGCCGCAGGTGGTGCTGGGTATGGCCTTTGCCTGGAGTATACCGATGGCCTTTGCGGCCCAGACGGGTGAAGTGCCGCGTATTGCCTGGTTAATCTATGCGGTGACCGTGGTGTGGACGGTAATTTACGACACCATGTACGCCATGGTCGATCGGGACGAGGATTTGAAGATCGGTGTTAAGTCGACAGCGATATTATTCGGTGAAGCGGATCGGGTGATATTATTGGTATTGCAGATCCTGATGTTTTTCGGCCTGTATCTGTTGGGCGATAAAACCGGGATGGCTTCTCCCTATTACTTTGCTCTGGTCGTTGCCATGGGCTTTGCTGGTTACCAACAGTATCTTATTCGCGATCGTGAGCCGCGCCAATGTTTTGCCGCCTTCTTAAATAACAGCTGGTTGGGGGCGGTAATTTTCGTTGGCATCTTACTCAGTGCCTATTACGATAAAATATTGAATATTTTCAGCTAGTTAACAGCAAGTAATAAAATGTAAATTTTGTGATCTATGTTAGTTAAAATTCACCCAAATGCGCTAAAATAGTCATTACCCCTCATGGAAATTTAACGTTCCAGAACTGGCACTATAAATCAAACCACAATGGTCTGATTAACGTTACACAATATATGGATAATTCGGAGAGACACCGTTCTACTGACATGGGTAAGCTACAAACAAAAATCGCGGTTATACTGATCTGCCTGCCTGTTCTGGCCTGGTCAGCTGAGCGTATTGAGAAAGAAATGCCTCGCGCCCAATTTAGCTTCCAGCACCAGACATTTTCTGTCGGCAGTCAAATTCAGGATGAGCGATTTAACGACAATGGGAGTAGGCTCACGATCAGCCCGGCTCGTTCCCTGTTTGAGGGGGATGATTTGTTTGGCCGGATGAGCCAGTATGATGCAACGTTTACGTATCCGTTCCATACCAATAAAAATCTAAATTTAGATCTGGGTGTAAATCTGCGCTTTATATATGGTGATATGGTTCAGAATGGCCCGGTGAATTCTCAGCTTCGATTTAACACCGCCATGCCGATGTTATATGCCAATGCGCTGTATTCATTCCCCAATAGCGGCTTATCGGCCAGCTTTGGTGCGAGTCATTTTGAATACGATCAATATTACGCCCTGGATTACAAAGCCAAATTGAGTTACCAATGGCAGGGTGGGTTCGGTCTGGAAGGCGGTTGGCAACATCAGCAACTCAACATTGATGGGCCGGATATTCAGGCTGAGATTCAAAATACCGGCCCGTTCCTCGATTTTAATTATCGTTTTTAGCCCGATAATCATTTTTCATTCAAGTGTTGTTTTTAGGATGGGCGCGAGCCACACACCACACCTCTACATAGTCAACCCCGTTTAGTTTTAAGGTTCTGGCCAACTCATCGGCGGTACTGCCGGTCGTCATCACATCATCAATAATGGCCACCCCTTTATAGTCAGGCGGCTGAAGGCATTCGAATGCACCTCGCAGGTTCTTTGCACGGTGTTTTGCCGGTAAATTTGATTGTGTTTCGGTATTTCGCTTACGCCGAATTAATTTTAAAAGCATGGGTTTCTGATATGCCTGGGCGATGGGCCGGGCCAGTTCGATGGCCTGATTAAAACCACGCTGTCGGAGCCGTGCTGGGTGCAGAGGAACTGGAAGCAGGGCTTCAATACGCGAGTCAGGCTGTTTGATCCGAGCGAGCAGGGCACGGGCGAAAATGGGGGCGAGCGATAGCTGCTGCTGGAATTTGTAGGCCGTCATCAATTGCCGTATTGGATTTGCGTAACCATAGGCAGAGAAAACACGGTCATAAGCCGGGGGGGCGGTGATGCAGTTTCCGCAATGGGAGAGGAAGCCGGTTTCCAACGAAGCGCCACATTGCTGACAAGCCTGACGCACGACGGGTAAGTCGTGTTGACACTCTGGACATAAGTCATCGGCCAACTCATCAATAGAGTGATGACAAAGAAGACAGTGTCGGCCAGAAACGAAAGAAAGAACGGATTTTAACCAGTTGTAAACCATATATGTCCCTATAAGTTGACAATAAACCCTTGCCCGCTAACATCCTGTTTGCGTAAAAACGAATCCAATGTTCGTTTAAAAAATTTTCAATTCAGCCGTCAAATCTTAGATCTTGACCGCGAGTAATGGTAACACAATGAGTGAACTTGCAGATTCAATCAATTCAACAAAAGTTGTCTCGGCTCAGTCCGCACGGCGCAGTGCTACCGTGTTTAATTACGGTAATCTGCTGGCCATCCTGATTCCTATGCCACTCATGGTGTTCTGGTTCGGCGCCTCTATTGCCGTCTATACCATGCTTCGGCACCACCCAAACGAACGGGTGGGTCACTATACCCAATGGGCGGCCTATCGATTTTACGGCCTGCTGGGTCTGGTGGTGGTGGTCGCCACCTTCTATGGCATCTCGATAATGGCCTGGTTAATCACCTGGGCGGTGTTGGCGGTGATCATGGTGCCGTGGACTATCTATGACCTGATACTTATATATAGGGAAGAATGGCACGACAGCGTTTTTGAACAACAGCCGATCCAGCAACCAACCCCACAATCCGAACAAAAATCGACCGATCAAGAATAGGAATATTCACCTGATCAAATAAGGAACCATTATGACCCAACTAGTTGAACCCAAACTTGAATCCATCCGTCACGACTGGTCAGACCAGGAGATCGAAGCGCTGTTTAGCCAGCCCTTTGCGGATTTGATGTTTGCTGCGCAAAATGTGCATCGCCAACATTTTGATCCGAATGAAGTTCAGGTGAGTACTTTGTTGAGCATCAAGACTGGCAAGTGTTCGGAAGATTGCGCCTATTGTCCGCAGAGTGTTCGTTATGACACAGCCGTGGAAGATGAATCCCTGTTGGAACTGGATGCGGTGATCACCGCGGCCAGACAGGCAAAACTAAACGGCGCGTCACGTTTTTGTATGGGCGCAGCCTGGCGTCGTCCTAAAGATAAAGATCTGGACAAAGTGATCGACATGGTGATTGCGGTTAAAGACGAAGGCCTGGAATCGTGTTTGACTCTCGGTATGTTAACCGAACAACAAACGCAGCGCCTGAAAGAGGCTGGGCTGGATTATTACAATCACAATCTTGATAGTTCACCTGAGTATTACCAGGAAATTATTAGTACTCGCACCTATGATGATCGACTTGAAACGTTGGCGCATGTGCGTAACGCTGGCATCAACGTCTGTTGTGGTGGCATCCTGGGAATGGGCGAGAGCCGAAATGATCGGGTTGGCCTGATGCGCGAGTTAGCCAATCAGGCACCGCATCCGGAGTCGGTCCCCATTAATATGTTAGTTAGAGTCGAAGGCACACCATTAGAAGCGGCCGATGATTTTGATCCGATCGAATTTGTGCGTTGTATCGCCGTGGCCCGCATCCTGATGCCGAAATCGCATGTGCGACTGTCGGCCGGACGTGAAGAGATGACGGATGAGATGCAGGCCCTGTGTTTTCTGGCGGGCGCGAATTCGATTTTCTATGGCGAGAAATTATTAACCACGCCCAACCCGGGTCCTAACCACGATATGGCCCTGTTTGATAATCTGGGTATTAAATCTGTTTAGTCACGAATGTTGTTAAAACGATTATTTTTTAATTCGAATATTATTTCTTTATTCGCAAAGTAACAAACTGATCAACTATCGCCATTCTAATATTACTATGGAAAAAAAATCGATACATCAATTCCTGCAACAACAAAGATCAAATGATCTGTATCGGTCGCGCTCCATTGTTGAGTCGCCTCAGGGCGTCAACCTGGAACTAAATGGAAAGTCGTATCTGAATTTTTGCAGTAACGATTATCTTGGTCTGGCCAATCATCCTAAAATAACAGAAGCCTTTGTGAAGGGTATTAAGCAATATGGTGTGGGCAGTGGTGCCTCGCATTTAATTAATGGTCACAGCCGTGCACATCATCAATTAGAAGAAGAACTGGCCGAGTTTGTGCAACGTCCACGAGCATTATTATTTTCGACCGGGTATATGGCCAACCTCGGTGTGATCAGTGCCTTGCTGGCAAAAGGCGATGCGGTCTTTGAGGATCGTTTGAATCATGCTTCTTTATTGGATGGCGGATTGTTATCGCAGGCGCGATTGCAACGTTATCAACATTGTGATGCAGGCGATCTGGCTGTAAAACTCTCGCGTTCAAAGGCGAAGACTAAATTAATTTGTACCGACGGGGTATTTAGCATGGACGGCGACATCGCACCATTAGCTGAACTGGTAACGCAGTCAACCCAGTCGAATAGCTGGTTAATGGTGGATGATGCACATGGTCTGGGTACGGTCGGGGCGACCGGGCGAGGCTGTCTGGAATTAATCAATGCGACAGTCGATGATGTTCCGATCCTGATGGGCACCCTGGGTAAGGCCCTGGGTACTTTTGGTGCTTTTGTTGCGGGTGATGCTGATTTGATTGAGTTTTTAATCCAGCGAGCGCGCAGTTATATCTACACCACGGCGATGCCAGCGGCAGTGGCCGAGGCGACGCGCATGAGCATCAAGTTAGTTGACGAAGAATCATGGCGTCGCGAACAGCTGAAAAAAAATATTTCGTATTTCAAACAAGGCTTGCCGCAAATCGAGATCAACGGTGTAACGGGTGACAATAACGATACCGATTCAAACCCGGAAAATTATTTGACCCCGATCCAGCCGATATTGATAGGCGATGTTCAACAAACCGTGCGCGTAAGTGAAATCTTAAAACAGGCTGGCATATTAGTTTCGGCGATTCGACCGCCGACGGTTCCTGAGAATACCGCCCGCCTTCGTATTACGCTTTGTGCTGATCATAGTAAGCAGCAGATCGAACAACTGCTTGATACGTTAAGCAGGTAACGCAGTTATGGACGAACAGGAATTAAATATAGAAATCAGGGGCAAGGGGCCGCCACTGGTACTGTTGCATGGCTGGGGTATGCATGTCGGCTTATTTCAAGCAATCGTCGAAACACTAAAAGATCGTTTTACTTTTTATTTAGTTGATTTACCGGGGCATGGTGATAGCGCTGCAGTGGTGGATCTTTCCGATCTGGATCAGACGGCGCAATTAGTAACAAAAAAAATACAGCAACTCGCCAATGGCGAAATCAATTTACTAGGTTGGTCTCTCGGCGGACTTATCGCACAACGTATGGCAAGCTTGTATCCTGAGTTTGTTGCGAAATTGATTTTAGTTTCCAGTTCGGCCTGTTTTGAAAACAAACATGACTGGGGTTACGGGATTGAACCTATTATCCTGGATCAATTTTCATCTGAGTTAGAAAATAATTATCAACAGACCCTGGATCGATTTCTGTCTATACAGTTTATGGGATCCGCTCAGCAGAAAATAAATCTTAAACGGGCTCGAAATTTGATCGCGATGAAACCCGCTCCTGCGACGGCTGCGCTGCAACAGGGTCTGGGTTTATTGAAAAAAACAGATCTGCGTAATAATTTATCGGCTATTAAATGCCCCTGTCTGTTATTGGGCGGTGAGCATGATACCTTGATCCCTGCTCGTGCGATTCGTTTTATGGCTGAGAACATACCACAGGCCCGTTGCTATCTATTTAAAGGTGGTTCGCATGCCCCCTTTTTGACTCATAGTGTCGCTTTTAATTCAAACCTGGAACAATTTTTATTATGAGTGAAGTCGTTAAGGTTGATAAACAGTTAGCGCGACGTGCGTTTGATCGTGCGGCCCAGAGTTATGATGAGGCCGCGGTGTTGCAACGTCAGGTTAATCTAAATTTATTAGAACGCTTTGATTATATTAATTTCATTCCAGAGTCGATATTAGATATCGGTGCCGGAACCGGCTTTGCAACCTATGCATTACATAAACGTTTTCCCAAAGCGAAGGTTACCGCGCTGGATATTGCCAGCTCAATGCTGGCCGTCGCGCAAAGTCGTTTGCCTTTGATGTCGAAGCTGAAAAAAAAGATATCGTTTGTCAATGCCGAGGCAGAGTGTTTGCCTTTTGCGGACAACAGTATGGACTTAATCTATTCTAATTTAACATTACAATGGGTAAGCAGTCTTGATGTCGCCCTGCGGGAATGTCGGCGGGTATTAAAACCCGGCGGCATGTTGTTGTTCTCAACCTTTGGTCCCGATACCCTGAAAGAGTTGCGGCAGAGCTGGCAGGCGGTCGATCAATACAGTCATGTTAATGACTTTATTGATATGCATGATGTGGGTGACGCGATGATGCGTGCGCAGTTTGCCGAACCGGTAATGGATGTAGAGAACTTTACTTTAACCTATTCTGATGTCTATAAACTGATGCATGATCTAAAAGCGATCGGTGCTCATAATGTAACGAGTCAACGTGCAAAAGGCCTGACCGGTAAGGCTCACTTTAAACAACTTGAGCAACACTATGAGACATTTCGTCTGCAAGGGGTATTACCCGCGAGTTATGAAGTAGTGTATGGACATGCCTGGTTGCCAGTGCAGGAAATAGAAAAACATAATTCAGAAGTTAGCATTTCATTTGACAGTATAAGCCGCGGTAAAGATAAACGATGACTAACGGAATTTTCATAACGGGTACCGATACCGGCATCGGTAAAACCATCGCGAGTTGTGCATTAATGCATGAGCTGGCAAAGCAGGGCTACAAGGTGGCCGGAATGAAACCGATTGCCAGTGGCGCCCGTATTCAGAATGGTCAGCTACAAAATGAAGATGCACTTGCATTAATACAACATGCCAACATTTGCGTAGATTACAAACAGGTCAATCCCTATTGTTTTGAACCGGCCATCGCACCGCATATTGCTGCCGAGCAAGCGGGTGTTGATATTGATATATCGATGATTCAGGAATCGTTCACTGAGTTGAGCAAGCAGGCCGACTGGGTTGTTGTCGAAGGTGTGGGGGGTTGGTTGGTTCCTGTTAACGAAGAACAGGCCGTGGCCGATATTGCACTTGCGTTACAACTGCCGGTGATTCTGGTTGTCGGTTTACGCCTTGGTTGCATCAATCATGCGCTGTTAACAATGGACTCCATGCGATCAAAGAACGTAAATATAATGGGGTGGATCACCAGCCAGGTGGATCCGACCCTGGCTGCAACCGAACAAATTATTAAAACATTACAAAATAAACTGCATAGTGCTTATCTGGGTTATCTACCTTATTTTGTTAAAGGCCATTTTGATCCGACGCAAGGTGTCAGGTTACAGATTAAATTATAAAACCAACTGTGTTTCTCGGGTTTTTAATTTAAATACAAATACTTGGCAAAAGTTTCTAAAGCGTATAAGGTTGCACGTGATTGTTACGGGCAAAATAAAATAAGAATATAAGCAAATAATAATATATTGCGGAATTATACGGCCATACTTCTTTTTTTATAGCGACGCTTAATCACATGCTATAGAATCACGCCCGTGATAAATGTCAGAGTCTGAATGACGAATGACAATTTGGACGACTGGCTAAATATAATAAGGTTAATATACGGGCTAGTTTGGAGAGACAGGTTTCATATTCATTCGCTGTGGTGGGACAAGCGGGTGTTCATAAATGGATTTCTTTTTTTAATTTTAACTATATAAGTATCCCAACCAAGAGGTAGAGGTATGTCAGCAAGTAAAACAATCAAAATGCTTAGTCGCTTGCTGTGCACCGCGCTTTTACTCGGACCTGCAGTTGCGTTTGCAGATTACGAGTTGAATTTGTCGCCAGGTGTCACAGAGATTAGTCAGATGCAGTATGACCTGCATATGCTGGTATTATGGATTTGTACGATCGCCGGTATCGGTGTGTTTGGTGTGATGATTTATTCCATCATCAACCATCGAAAGTCCAAGGGCGCACAGGCCGCTCAGTTTCATGAGAGTACAACGGTTGAGGTCATCTGGACCGTTGTTCCTTTTGTTATCCTTGTGGCTATAGCGGTTCCGGCCACCCAGGGTTTGCTGGCACTGGAAGACAGCAGCAACCCGGATATGAATATTAAAGTCACGGCCATCCAGTGGAAATGGGAATACGATTATATTGATGAAAAAGGGGTTCGTTTTATCAGTCAGCTGGATAGTGCCAGTGAAGATGCTCGTAAATTAGGTTCTGGTAAAGATGTAAAAGAAGTTGAGAACTACCTCTTAAATGTTGACAAGCCCATGGTGGTTCCGGTTAATAAGCGTGTTCGTATATTGCTGACTTCAAAAGATGTTATCCATGCCTGGTGGGTACCGGCGGTCGGTGTTAAACGTGACGCGATCCCCGGCTTTGTTAATGAGAGCTGGTTTAAAGCGACAAAAGTGGGTATCTATCGCGGTCAATGTGCCGAGCTGTGCGGTAAAGACCACGGTTTTATGCCAATAGTGCTTAAAGTTGTGTCTGATGCAGATTATGCGAGCTGGGTTAAAGAACAACAGGCATCGGCAGGCGCCTCAGCGGCTGAAGATACCAAGACCTTTACCATGGATGAGTTAATGGTAAGAGGTAAGGCTGTTTATGATAAGTCCTGTGCCGCATGTCATGGTGCAACAGGAGCGGGCATCCCGCCGATGTTCCCGGCAATGACAGGCAGCAAGATTGTTACTGGCGATAAGGCCGGGCATATCGATATTGTTGCTAATGGCAAAACCGGCACCGCGATGGCGGCTTATAAGGCTCAGCTTTCCAAAGCTGAGATCGCTGCGGTAATAACTTATGAACGTAACGCCCTTGGTAACAAGACCGGCGATATGGTTCAACCATCAGACATTAAATAAGGATCGGAGGTTTTAAAATGAGTGATCATCATCCGACAGGAATAAAACGTTGGTTATTTACCACCAACCATAAAGACATCGGTACCCTGTACCTCTGGTTTGCATTCACCATGTTATTAATCGGTGGTGCCATGGCCATGGTAATTCGTGCAGAATTATATCAACCTGGTATGCAGTTGGTAGAACCCAACTTCTTCAACATGATGACAACCATGCATGGTTTAATCATGGTCTTCGGTGCCATCATGCCTGCCATGGTTGGTTTTGCTAACTGGCAGGTACCAATGATGATTGGTGCACCGGATATGGCCTTGCCTCGTATGAATAACTGGAGCTTCTGGATTCTGCCTTTTGCCGCATTCATGTTAGTCGCGCCAATGTTTATGGGCGGTGATTTCATGCAGGGCCAGGGCCCGGCATTTGGCTGGACGTTCTATGCACCTTTGTCTGGTCAATATGATAAGTTGGCCTTCTTTATCTTTGCCGTTCACCTGTTGGGTATTTCTTCCATAATGGGTTCAATCAACATCATTGCAACCATCTTTAATATGCGTGCCCCAGGTATGACCTTGATGAAAATGCCACTGTTTGTCTGGACCTGGTTGATTACGGCATTCTTATTGATTGCGGTTATGCCAGTATTGGCCGGTGTAGTAACCATGATGTTAACCGATAAATACTTTGGTACGGCATTCTTTGATGCGGCCGGTGGTGGTGATCCCGTTTTATTCCAGCACATATTCTGGTTCTTTGGGCATCCCGAAGTGTATATCATGATCCTGCCAGCCTTCGGTATTGTCTCGCAGATCATTCCAACCTTTGCACGTAAGCCTCTGTTTGGTTATGCGTCAATGGTTTATGCAACGGCGGCGATTGCCTTCCTGTCATTTATCGTATGGGCGCATCATATGTTTACCGTCGGTATGCCGGTAGCCGGTGAATTGTACTTCCTGTACGCAACAGTGATGATTGCGGTACCAACTGCGGTAAAAGTCTTTAACTGGACTGCGACAATGTGGAAAGGGTCGATGACCTTTGAAACCCCAATGTTATGGGCCATCGGTTTTGTGTTCATGTTTACGATTGGTGGCTTTACTGGTTTGATGCTGGGAGTCGCGCCAGTTGATTTTCAGTACCATGATACCTATTTCGTTGTGGCTCACTTCCATTATGTACTGGTGACCGGTTCTTTGTTTGCCATCATCGCGGGTGTATATTACTGGATACCCAAGTGGACGGGTAACATGTACAGCGAGAAACTCGGTAAATTACACTTCTGGTTATCGACTATTTCGGTGAATGTATTGTTCTTCCCGCAACATTTTATTGGCTTAGAGGGAATGCCGCGACGCATTCCGGATTACAATCCAATGTTTGCTGACTGGAACATGATTTCATCTCTTGGTGGCTTTGTCTTCGGCGCAAGTCAGATTCTATTCCTGTATATCATCATTAAGACCATCAGGGGTGGCAAGAAGGCAACCGATCAGGTTTGGGAGGGTGCGGAAGGTCTGGAGTGGTCAATTCCATCACCTGCGCCTTATCACACATTTGAAACGGCTCCAGAAGTTAAATAATTGAAGCCCCCGCT
>QILH01000159.1 GCA_003233255.1 Gammaproteobacteria bacterium
CCCCCGCCCGTCGGAGCTGGCAGAAATGGCCTTGCGCGACGCGCGTCCGGCGACGGATATTGCCCCCGAACTACGTCGTGCGTTGACGGCTGAAAACATTTGTCTCAACGATTCCGCGCTGCTGGTGCTGGAATTGAAAGGCGAGCGCTACGGTAAGCGGGTGCTATCGGTGGACTCGTCCGGTCGTGCGCAGGAATATGGTTTGAGTTATACGATTGGCTTCTCTTTAAAGGGCGACGGCGGTGCGTTGTGGCTGGAGCCGCAGACGGTTACTGTGACGCGTGACTTGCGCTTTGATGCTAGCGCTGTTGGGTACAGCAAGTGAGGAAACGCAGCTAAAAACTGAGATGCGTCGCAAGGTGAATTGATAGCGATCAGTGTCGCCGGTGTGTTTACCTGCAGTGGCGCCAGTTTAAATGTGAATTATCTGGTGCCGATTGAAGATGCTATTAAAAAATTGAATATTACTGAAGTTCGCGACATGTCGCATTTGTTTGATGTGTCGGATGGTACAGATAAACGGGATGCTGATCGAGTTAAGTAAATTAAGCGGGAACAATTTTATTTCTTGTACATAAAATCCGTTTGTTGTTCGTGCTTATTAATCTGGTTGATTTATATTAAAACTGTCGCCGGGGTTTCTCCGTGAATTTACACTGCCTATTGATGGAGCCTTCCTTCCAGCGCTGATTATTTGTCCAGTAGTAAGTATTTTCATTTTTGCTATAGACCTGTACGGTTTTAGCGGAATGCAGGCGTGCGGCGAGGCTGTAGCGGTTAATGCGCAGTTGTCGATAGGCGGCTATGCTGGCTGAATCGGTCTGGACGTTAAAATTTTTTGATTGGCTTTATTGTTTCGAGTTTAGCGCCTTTTGTTCTTCCTGACGTTTCTGTTCTGCTTGCAGTGCATGTTTTTTTCGTAGTTGTATATAGTCGATGTCCGAGCGTTCTCGTTGTAAAAAGGCTGCTTTGTGCGCGGCTTTATCTCGGCTCTGAGAAAAAATCTTTTCAGCCAGCTCAAGCAGCTCTTTTCTATTGTTCAATACAATTGTTCTACTGGTTGGCCATAAGGGAATATAGGAATACCAGTCACCATTACGTGTTTGTTCAACAAAAAAATAAAATCCTGCTCCAGTATTTTGAATTTCTTTAATATTGTCTTTTTTGATATGGTTAACAGCAAATATGTAGTAATCCGATTGAGATGAAGGTGAGCGAGTGAATTTTTCGATTACGATGTCGTATTGTTCGGTGGCGTTATTTTCAACAGCAATGGTGGCCAGGTACCGATTGTTGGTTGTATATTCGATATAACCCGTTATCGGTTGATCTCTGAATGTATAGCGGTATTTACCATCTTTAATTTTTTTTGTATCGGTAAGTGGGACTTTAAATTTATAGATACTGTTTTTATCGAATACGATGACAGGCTTGTCGAGTAAGATCTGTTTCGATTCGACGGGCACGCATCCAAATATGAAAAGTGCGCTAATTAAAATGATTATTCGCAGCATACGTTGAGTGTCCGATTATTAGTTTTTTAATTACGAAAATTTATTGTAACCTGATTTCCGTCACAGATGCACGAATATAGACGGAAAGGTAAAATGTACTGGTTTCAGGCCAGCATTTTCATCAACAATTCACGGACTGTTTCAGGTTCAAAGGGTTTATCGCAGATCGCTGAAACACCGGCCTGCTGAACAGCGGCGAGTCGGTTGTCGTCGGATTCACTTGAGACCATCAGGATCGGGATGGTGGATTGATTACTGTGATTGCGTATTTGTTCGATCAATTGTTTGCCATCCATCTCCGGCATGTTGTAATCGGTGACGATCAGATCGAAATATTTTTCTTTTATGATCGCAATGGCTTCTTTGCCGTCTTTGGCGTTGGTGATCTTTTCAATGCCCATGTTACCCAGCACCCGGTTGATGTGTTTTCGTGCGGTAAAACTATCATCGACCACCAGTACCACTAAATTCTCCGATTCAATTTCTTTGGTATCCAGGCTATCGGGATCAAGGTAATGAACGGTGGAGAACAGGCCGCGTTTGAGTTGGTCGATCTCATAGGGCTTGGGCAGGATGGCGATCACACCGGCCTGACGAATGGGTTCAAGGTAACGAAAATCGGTTTCACTTGATATGAGCATAAACGGGATGTCACTTTGCTCGGTGTTCATGCGCATGTTTTGCACCAGTTCGGTTCCGGTCATGTCTTCAAGATGCATGGAGCTCACCACCAGATCATGTTTATTTTTATCCATGGTACTGAGTGCCGTGGTGCCATGGGTGACGGTGTCGATATTCATCACCCCAAAACCATTTAAATGGTTACGGATGATGCGCTGTTGCATCGCCGAGGGTTCGACAAGCAAGATAGATAATTGATCCAGGGTGATGTTTTTCATGTGCTGGAATAGTCGATAAGTAATTGATCTTACTATCACATATCGTCAGGTGCGGGACTTACTTGAGGCGGGTAATGATATCGTTATACCTGCCGGTAAATTGGCATGTCGTGCGGTTGGCAATGTATAACCCGGTTAGTTATTGATTTTGAATGCGGGCGACGATGTTGGCTTCGCGTGCTCGTCGCAGATCGTCGCGTATATGGGCGGTTCGACCTATCTGATTACCCAAATAGTAGCCCAGGCTAAACAGGCCAGAGAAGATTGTAGCCAGGATCAGTAATTCTGTCATTTTATTTAGTACCTACAACTCTATCACGATACTTAACTGTATCGGTGCCGGGGGAGGCATCTTAACCTTAGTTTATTTGTGACTTCATGATCCTTGAGCGAGATCACGTTTTTTGAGGTTATTCATATAAAGAGGTTGAAAGTGTGAAGGCGGTCAGACGCCGTTTTTTCCTGCCGTTTTACCGTTTTCTGAGATAACGGTCACGGTTCCGGGGATAGGCAGCATTCTTTCTAGCAGCGAGGTTGGGCGTTTGCCCAAACGTTGCTCATAGATGACGGTGTAGGTTAAGACCCGTTGCAGATAATCTTTTGTTTCTTTAAAAGGCACGCTCTCAACCCAGATGTCCGCTGGCAGGATGCGATCTTTGGGTAACCAGGTTGATACTCGATAACCCCCGGCATTATAGGCAGCGGTCGCCAGTACGCTATTGCCCTTGAATCTATCTTTAACGTGTTTTAGGTATTTGATTCCAAGCTTAACATTGGTGTTGGCGTTTAATAAATCATTGCGATGAAAACGGATTCGCAGTGAGCGCGCCATTTGGCGTGCGGTGCGCGGTAATAATTGCATCAGGCCCATCGCCCCGGCATGCGATTTGGCGTCCAGGGTAAAGGCGCTTTCCTGACGAATGATGGCAAATGCCCAGGCCGGGTTAATACTTTTCTTACGTGAATGATTTATCACTAATTCCTGATGTGCTAGCGGGAAACGTTTTTCCAGGTCGTCCCAGTATTTTGCCTGGGCAAACGTGACGATGGCACGATCATGCCAGCTCCATTGATGTGCAAGCTGAGCTGCTACGATCAGTTGCGGTTTATCCAGATGTTGTAAGGCATGATTCCATTCACGGCGCGCATCCACCACACGTTTTAACGCATAGAGTTCTCGCGCCCTTTCTATCGCTGGCACCTTTTCGATATTCAATAAATCCTGCGCCGAGGATTTGACCGGGCGGTGATCGAATTTATATTGCATGCCGGCGCGATCGGCGGAGAGAAAACCGAAGTAACTGCGATTGTCGGCATTTAGCAAATAGACAGAACGCGCTTCATCAAGTCGTCCAACGGCTTCTAAAGAACGAGCTCGCCAGTAGCGCCAGCGTTCGGAATGTTTTGCTTCGGGCTCTAATCGATCCATCCAGTCCAGTGCGATTTCCCAGTCCTGATCCTGCATGGCGTTTATAATATAAAATTCATGTACGCGTTTATCGGTAACGTTCAGATTTAATTGTTTGAGCCAGATATTAGCGGAAATGGGATCGTCTTTAACCAATGCCAGCGTTAAACGACGTTCCAGGCGTTCTTTCTCGTTGTCATTAAACTGATATTCATCACGCCATTCATGCCAGAGTTGTGCCGCCGACGGTGCATCGTTCCGAGCCATTCGACTCAGGCCATCGGTTAACACCCAACGTAAGGGTTGCGAATCCTTACCCTGGAAGCGGCTGTATACGTTCATTACATAATTTGGATCGCGACGGACCTTGGCCCAGATACGTACCCAGTAACGTTCTTTTTTGGGCAGATATTTACTTAAGTAAAGTGCCATGCGTGACCGGCGTGCCTGCATGGCGAGTCGAATGCGTTCCCACACCAGATCCTGGCTCAGCCCACCTGATTTATGCCAACGATCAATTGGGTAGTCACAACGCTTTGGGAGTGAGCGACCGGTCATCCATAAACCTTCGAGTACCGCGTAAGCACGTGTGGCCTGTTTTTGCATTAACAGGGCACGGGCAAAATCACATTGCAGTCCACGATCATTGGTGTAGTAAAAATTATCGATCAGGGTTTTCCATTGGCGTTTGCGGGCCAGAGATTTTAGCCACGAATATTGCAGACGTGTGGCTAACGGCGTGCCAGGTTGTTCCTGTAAAAAACGATGAATCGATTTGTAATTAGCTGAATTGAGATTGCGTTTGATCTCTTTGAACTGTAGATAGGAATGCAGAGGATAGTCACGTAAGCGTTTTTCCAGACCACGGTATTTTTTCATCTGGCCACGCTGCAAGGCATATTCGGCGTCCTGAAACATTTGCCGTTGCAACATAGTGCGGCGATCGACATTTGCGATTGCCGGTGCGGCAAGCATGCCAATCAAACTCACGATAAAAATCCGTTTCAAAATGTTCTGCACTATTCCTAACATGGGACGGCCTCCTACCCCAAAGCAAACTGGATTGATCATCCTTCTCCGTTGCTCCGTATAAACTATACAACGGAAGATCCTTTTGCGCTAGCTAAGCCTTTGTAATCGCACAGAATGTGCTCGGCTGACCAGGGTATGCTATCTAGCCTGTATCGGCCGAGTTCAGGCCATATTGACCTGTTTTTTATCAAAACCTGACCAGGTTAACGTTCAAGGCCCACTTTTTTGTTCAAACCGGTATAATCTGCCTCCTTTTTAGTTCGAACTAAATACGTCACGTGCAGCAGGAGAGACCTGAATATGGCAGATAAGAAGCTCAACAAATACAGTTCACGCATTACCGAACCCAGAGCGCAAGGCGCGTCACAGGCGATGCTGTATGGCACGGGCCTGACGGCGACTGAGATGACCCAGGCGGAAATAGGCATCTCCAGTGTCTGGTGGGAAGGCAATACCTGCAACATGCATCTGAATGATCTTGCCGCAATCGTTAAAAAAGGCGTGGTTGAGGCCGGTCTGGTTGGCCTGCGCTTTAATACCATCGGGGTATCGGATGGCATCTCGATGGGTACCGACGGCATGAGTTATTCGCTGCAATCGCGCGATATCATTGCCGATTCGATTGAGACCGTGATGAATGCGCAGTGGTATGACGGCAATATCTCTATTCCAGGTTGTGACAAGAATATGCCGGGGGTGTTGATGGCGATGGGCCGGATTAACCGACCTTCGTTGATGATCTACGGCGGTACCATCAAACCGGGACATGCGGGCGATAAGGTGCTGGATATTGTGTCCGCTTTTCAAAGTTATGGTGAGTTTTTAGCCGGTACGATTGACGACCAGCAACGTCAGGAAATCGTTGAAAACGCCTGTCCAGGGGCGGGTGCCTGTGGGGGCATGTATACCGCCAATACCATGGCCTCGGCCATCGAGGCCATGGGTATGAGCCTGCCCTATAGCTCGTCAACCCCGGCGGTGGATCAGGGCAAACTGGATGAGTGTATGCGAGCTGGTAAGGCGATACGCAATCTGCTCGAAAAAGATATTAAACCCCGCGACATAATGACCCGTGATGCGTTTGAGAATGCGATGGTGATTATTATGGCCCTGGGCGGGTCAACCAATGCGGTATTACATCTGATTGCGATGGCCCGTGCAGTGGACGTCTCGTTGGGCCTGGATGACTTCCAGTCTGTTTCCAACCGTGTTCCCTTTTTAGCGGATCTGAAACCCAGCGGTCGATATGTGATGGAAGATCTGCACAACGTCGGTGGTATCCCGGCGGTAATGAAGTATCTGCTTGAAAAAGATTTAATCAAAGGGGATGGTTTGACTGTGACCGGTAAAACGCTGGCCGAAAATCTGGCTGACCTTCCTGGTCTGAGCGCTGGACAGGATGTTTTTCTGCCAATCGAAACACCGATCAAAAAAACTGGTCATATTCATATTCTAAAAGGCAATCTCGCCCCTGGGGGTTCGGTGGCCAAGATTACGGGTAAAGAAGGGCTTAAATTTTCCGGCCCGGCGCGCGTTTATGACCGGGAAGAGGACATGCTGGCGGGACTGGAAAACAATGAAGTGCAGAAAGGTGAGGTGGTGGTGATTCGCTACGAAGGTCCCAAAGGCGGGCCGGGTATGCCCGAGATGCTCACCCCAACCTCGGCGATCATGGGCGCGGGTTTAGGCAAGGATGTCGCGTTGATTACTGACGGTCGTTTTTCGGGTGGCTCGCATGGTTTCATTATTGGCCACGTGGTACCTGAGGCTCAGGAAGGCGGGCCGCTGGCTCTGATCAAAACCGGTGATGTGATCACGATCGATGCCGAGCTATTGCAATTGAGTGTTGATTTAACCGATGAAGAAATGGACGTGCGTCGGGCGGAGTGGGTGATGCCGGCTTATAAGGCGAACCGTGGAACTTTATATAAATATATCAAAAGTGTGAAGGACGCCTCATTTGGCTGCGTAACAGATGAGTAAAAAATTAACAGACTAGCGTATTCTTTTAATTTGATTTATTAAAAAAGTCTTGTAACTATATGAAATAAAAATAGAAAAAAATATGTGACAATATGACACATTTTGATATGCGTGTTTGACCAGCTTTGCTAACATATCCCCATAATATGCAGTACTATTTTAAATATGGTAATTCGGGGAGGTCGGAATGTTAAGCAAGAATACCCCAGTTGTTGGAAACTGGTATGTAAATAGAACCGGGCAGCTTATAAAAGTGAAGTTACTTGAAATGCTTCAGGGTGTCCCCGTCAAAGCCATGATTGAGTACCTGGACGGTAGCACCAAGATTATCGATATGAACGCCTGGTCCTGTCTGGAGCTGAATCGTCACATCAGCCGCGGTGGAACCGTTCGTTTTAATCAGTAAAGAATAAATAGAGCAAGAGAGCCGAATAAGGCATCATGCCAGGGGAAGGAAAGGCCTGGAAGGACATACTCCTTTCAGGCTTTTTTATGCCCGGATGATTGGTGTATTACAATAAGGAGAACTGCGTGTCTGAACCGTATTTAAGTGATTTGCAAACGCGTCTACGTCAGTTTGCGCAAGATCGTGACTGGGAACAGTTTCATGCCCCCAAAAATCTGGCCATGGCGTTGGCGGTCGAGGCGGGTGAATTAATGGAGCACTTCCAATGGCTGTCCGAGGCACAAAGCGAACAATTGGCCCCTGATAAATTAAAGACGGTGGGTTTTGAGGTGGCGGATGTGTTTATTTTTACCGTGCGGTTGGCAGATCGCATGGGCATCGATCTTGCTGATTTAGTCGAACAGAAAATTAAATTAAACGAACAAAAATATCCGGCGGATAAAGTTCGTGGCAGTGCAAAAAAATATACCGAGTACGCTACCGACTAGGCCATTCGTTGATGAAGGCTGGAAACTCTAAGTTAATCAGAGTTGTTGTCGTCAGTTTCAGATGAGGTTGGTGTTTCCAGCATTGCTGTTATTGCATCTGCGTCAACGGCTGCACTAAAATAGTTACCCTGAATTTCATAACACTGGCGTTCTTTTAAGAAGTTTAACTGCTCTATGTTTTCAACTCCTTCGGCAACGACATTCAGATTTAAACTTTGTGCCATGACAATAATAGCCGAGGCAATGGCTGCGTCATCGGCGTCTTCGAGTACGTCGCGCACAAACGAACGATCAATCTTTAAGGTCGTAATAGGAAAGCGTCGTAAATAGTTAAGCGATGAGTAGCCGGTACCAAAATCATCGATGGCAATATGAATGCCATGATGCGACAGGGTATTTAAGGCGCTGATGGTTTTACTGGCGTTACGCATTAACATGCTTTCAGTTAGCTCGAGCTCTAATAACTCGGGTTTAATTTCAGTTTCAGTAATAATTCGGTGAAAGGATTGAATAAAATCCGGGTTGTTAAATTGTCGACTGGAAAGGTTGACGCACATTCGGAGCGAATCAAAACCGGACTGATGCCATTTTACCGCCTGTTTGCAGGCGGTTTTTAATGCCCAGTCGCCGACGCTGACAATTAATCCTGTTTCCTCGAGTAGCGGTACAAAATCATTAGGTGAAATCACTCCCAGATCCGGATGTTGCCAGCGTAATAAGGCTTCAACACCGGTGATAGTGTCGCTGCGAGAGTCTATCTGCGGCTGGTAGAGCAGAAAAAATTCCTGGCGTTTGAGGGCATGTCGCAATGAATTTTCTAACGATAAGCGTTCAAAGGCGCGAGCACTCATTTCGTTAGAATAAAACTGGTAATTGTTACGGCCTAAATGCTTGGCGCGATACATTGCCACGTCGGCATTACGTATTAGGGTTTCTGAATCGTTTCCATCAGAGGGAAAGATACTTACGCCGATGCTTGCGGTTACCTGTGACTCATGCCCCTGAACAGTAAACGATGGTGCCAGGGTGTCGAGTATCTTCTTGGCTAATAGTGATATGTCTTTTTCCGAGGCAATATCATCTAACAAGATAGCAAATTCATCGCCACCGAAGCGTGCGATCGTATCGCCGGAACGGACACTGCTGCTCAGGCGTTGGGTTAATTGAATAAGTAACTGATCGCCGATGTCGTGGCCAAAGTTGTCATTCACTTCCTTGAATTGATCTAGATCCATAAAGATCACGGCAATTAATCGATTATGCCATTGTGCACGCGCCATGGCTTGATGCAAGCGGTCTAAAAATAATGTCCGGTTCGGTAATTTCGTCAAAGCGTCATGGTGTGCCATATAGTGCAGGCGTTCCTGAGTACGCATGCGTTCGGAAATATCTTTACCAGTTGCGATGAAATGAGTAATTTCTTTGCTTTCGGTGCGCACCGGGGTAATGGTTTTTTCTTCGTAATAGATCGAACCATCTTTTCGCGTGTTGATAAATACGTCAGAGAAATTTTCACCCTTGAGCAGGGTAGCCCACATTTTTTCGTAAAAACTTTGATCCTGTTTACCGGAATTTATTATTCTTGGATTTTTCCCCAGTGTCTCGGCTTGTGAGTAACCGGTAATTGCTTCAAATGATGGATTTACATATTCAATGATGCCATTCACATTCGTTACCATGATCATATCGGTGGTTTGTTCTAAGGCCGTTGATATGATTCGCATCTGTGACTCGATTTGCATCGTTGTTGTGATGTCATTCGCTACCCCAATTACGGTGCAGACCTGGCCTTGTTCATTCAGGATGGGATTGTAATGAGTCTGATAGGTACGTCCATTTATGGTAACCATCGACTCGACGAATACTCCACTCAGTGCGGTCTCCGCATCACTAAGAACCTGCGGGTAATTTTTGTAAATATCAAAAATAGACTCGCCGACCACACTACCCGGTTTACTTCCGAGGATTTCCAGACCTTTTCCTTCGGACAGGGTAAACAGGCCTTTGTCATCAAACGCCAGTATGATGACCGGAGAATTTGATATTACGGTATTGAGTAAGGCGTGGCTTTGCTCAAGTTTGATTTGCTGTTGAACTTGTTCGGTGACATCGCGGGTATCGGTTATCAGGGCAATGATTTTGTTTTCTTCTTTGACCGGATAGATTCGCATTTCATATGTGTAGGACTCGTTGTCCATACTGCTGAACTGAAATTCTAATATGTCCGATTTTCCGGAAGACAAAACGCGCTCAAAGTTGCGGTTAAATTTGCTGGCGTCTTGTTCGCTGAGGCTGTCATAAATAGATTGGCCCAGGGCTTTTTGTACATCCCACATTGCAAGGCTGTGGTTTATGAAAAGGATCGTTCCTGCTGGATCCAGGAACATAATTTGATTTTGCGAATGCTCAGTCAGAGTGCGCCAGCGAGCCTCTGCATCACTGATCAGCTTATTTCGTAAGGCCTCCAGGACAGCAGCAGATTGACTCATGATTTTCATCAGCAAATAAGGTATTGAATATGAGCATCATTTTATCATGAACTGCGGTCAATACGGCGGATCCAGATCAAAGAAAGTGATAAAAATAAGGAATTATGGGCGGTTTAGCCTGATACGCGCATTTTCGGGATAATATCCCCGTTTGGTGATTATTTAACCAATACAGAGAAGCTTAGATGGTGCCAGGAAGGGGGATAAAGGCAATTTCATCCGTGTTAGTAATTTTGGATTGGGCATCCGCGAACTGGCGATTGACCGTGAACTGAAGTTTTTCTGGATTCAGGCTTTGTTGCCAGTCAGAACCTTTTTGGGACAGCTCGGTAATCAGCTGTTGGATCGTCTGGGTTTGTTCGCCAAGTTCGATCTCAACCGCCCCCGTATTGAGCACATCTGCAAGTGGGCCAAACAATAACACCTTCGCCATAATCATTTCCTGATATCGGGTATTCAAAACGGGATGGCTATCATACCATAGGCCTGTAAATTTCGAGCAGTTTTCATTTCTTTAGTTCAGGATCAAAATACTATGCTGATAGACGAGCGCTTAATCTACAGTGGGCGAGTTATTACACTCAAAGCTGAAAAGGTAAAACTGCCAAATGGGGTTTGCTGTGAATTAGAGATGATTCATCATCCCGGAGGTGTTGCGATTGTGGCAGAGAATGATCAACATGAGATTTGTCTGCTGCATCAGTTTCGTCATGCTGCGAGCGGTTGGTTGTGGGAATTACCAGAGCCTGAGTTAACGGCAAGAAGGGAATTGGGCGAAGAGGTTGGGATGCAAGCCCAGCGTTGGCATCATCTCGGCCAGACGATCAGTTCGCCCGGGCTTTTTACTGAGATCATACAGTTATATCTCGCCAGAGATTTATACGCCGTGCAACAAAACCTGGAAGATGAAGAGGTATTGGAAGTACACTGGTTTTCGCTAGGCAAAATCATGGCCATGATTCAGCGCGGAGAGATTTATGATGCCAAGACTCTGGTCGGGTTATTTTATTTACAGCAACATTTAGTGTCGGCAGATCCTCGTTAGTTGTCGCGAATAAAACATTATGGCTAACAAAATCAAAATAGCCTTAAGCAGTTGTTTGTTAGGTCATGCGGTGCGATACGATGGGTTAGACAAACGTAACGACCGCTTAATTGAAAATTTAGGGGATACTTTTGATCTAGTGGCGGTTTGCCCGGAAGTTATGGCTGGTCTGGGTGTTCCTCGGGCGGCGCTTCAACTGGTTAAAGTTGATACTGAAATTCGTGCTCTCGGGGTTGACGATGAACAGCTTGATGTTAGTTCTGGCATCATTAATGTCGCAAAAGAATTTATGCAAGCCCGTGACAGTATCTGTGGTTTGATCCTTAAAAGTCGCTCCCCCAGTTGTGGTCTCGGTTCAGCAAAATTGTTTGATCGGGAGAATAATCATATCGGCTACGATTCAGGGTTGTTTGCGTCATACGTGAAGCAGCAAAAGCCAGGTTTCCCGATTATCGAAGATGTCCAACTTGATGAATCCGATCGGTTGACAGAATTCTGTCAGCAAGTACGGGATTATTCATGTCATGCAAAACTAAAATAAACAATTTTCTAACCATTGCTTAAACAGTATGGATGCATGGTCCTGTAAGGCTTGAATATGTTGCGCTGTTTGTTGTCGGATTTGTGTGGCGTCATGTTCTTTATCGCAGCGAGACTCAAGATCCTGCGGATTACGGTTTAGCCATTCGTCAATTACGGTTTCCTGCATCTCCAGATGGAATTGCAAGGCAAGATGTGGGCCGCAAACAAAGCCCTGATTAGCATAACGTGTATTTGAAAAAATTCGCGTTGCCCCTTGCGGCAGGTCAAAGGTTTCACCGTGCCAGTGGAACACCACCAGTTCGTCAGGCAGGTTCTGAGTCCAGCGTGTTCTATTCTGGCATTGTACGGTGCCC
>QILH01000133.1 GCA_003233255.1 Gammaproteobacteria bacterium
ACACATGGAACAACACAGGCGGCGTGTCATCACGGAATTGACTATGTAGAATCCCGGCGGTCATTTGTTCATGGGCCGAGCATGCTCCATTGTGTACATTAGTGATGCCATCGTAACGTAATATCTCAATAAGATTACCCTGGTCTTGCATGAGACTGGCATTGATAAAATCATCAAACTGATAAACACGGCACCCTGCGTAAGCCGATTCAATGACATCTCTAACCGGCGTAACCATTAAATAGTAAGTATTATTTTTTATACTCAACTCGGCAGCGGAGTAATCACGAAAACCAATATTGCTAGCATCTGCCGGAATCAGTACACGGCCTTTATAGATCCAGTTATTCGCCTGCGTGAACACACAGGGATTATTACAACTAAACATCACCACATAAGCATCGATATTGGCACCATTCAAGTACTGGCAATTAATCGCCAGATGCAAACCAGTACTGTCCGCGAGTAATCCCGGTTCGGCCCAGACACACATATCCAGTTCACTCGAATTAATGCCGTTAATCGTATTTGTCACATCAACATCCAGGGCAATCTGCGCTGGCCCGGGAATTGGAGAAAAGGCTGGCGACCCCGCTTGCTCGCCTGCGGCCTGAATAAACTTACCCGAAAATAATTTAACCGCTGGGGCACTCGCTAATTCTGCAGGCGACGCAGCCACCTTCATGGCAATCCAGCCATAATCAACAAAATATGACGTACCGTTGGCCTTGAGATATTGGTGCCAGATGATCTTCCAGCGCTCGCTGGCTATTGCACTCGCATCGTAAACCAGTGACGAGGTTTCACTCTGCCAGGTACCGTTACTGCTGGCAGGAATATTTAACGCCGGATTGATAGATGGCAACGGCCCCACCGATTGATCGGTAAATGCACTAACCACAAGCCCGGCATCGGTCCAGCTGGCACCCTCATCTGTAGAAAAGGCCAGACGTAATCCCACCCCTAAATGTTGATCGGTATTAAAATAAATCGATGGATCGACCGTTGAATAACTCATCCATAAACGTTGATTGACCGGATCATAAGCTACCGAAGGATCAAATATGCCATTAAGGCCAGCGGCACTAAAAGTGATCTCCGCAGCCGTTGGAGTTGTATCTGCGGGTAAGGCTGGATTACCGCCACCGCACGCCGATATAGAACTCACCAAACTTATAATCAGCACGATGCAATTGAAACTGCGAGAAAAACTCATATTTTATGTCACTGTTATCCCGTTAATTATTTGATTTTGACCATAATATTCACTGTATAAGACCGCAGTGATACTTGTTTTTAAAGACGTGAAACACGCACCACGGTAGCTTTGTCATCCTGGCCGTAGCGGAAGGATCTTGAGTGCCGTATCATGCAGGATTCAAGATCTTTCCGCTTCGCTTCAGTTAATATGACAGTATCCAATTAACGGGACAACAGCGATTTTATGTCCAGAATTCTAATATAATGAGTATATCCATTATTCATCATTAAAAATGTTGCAGGATTAGCATTAATTGTAACAAGATGTTTCTGCAAAAATCGACGATTTCAATAAATTTCACAGGAAATAAGCGAACAGCGGTGATATTTAGATTTCAGCTAAGTTGCCGAACATTATAATTTCTCGATTTCTTCGCTGATCGAAAGCCAATCTTCTTCGACTTCTGCTAACTTCTGCGCCACAGCGATTTGTTGTTCCAGCAATTTTTTAAGCCTTGGCTTGTTCTTTTCCTCATACATCGTATTATCAGCCAATTCGATCTGAATCTGTTCCTGCTCAAGGTTAAATTTGTCTATCTTCTTTTCAATAGCCTTCAGTTTATTACGCATAGGTTTTAACTGTTTGCGATTTTCAGCTGCATTCTGCCGAAGTTGTTTTTTATTCGTCTGCGACCCAGCTTGCGACTTACCTGAAATAGTTTGCTCTTTAAGTGATTCTTTCACCCATTGTCGATAATCATCAAGATCACCGTCAAAAGGCGTAACCTTGCCCGCATCAACTAACAATAAGGTATCGGTCACTGTACGTAATAAATGTCGATCATGTGAAACAATGACCATCGCGCCGACATAATCCTGCAAAGCCACACTCAAAGCATGACGCATTTCCAGATCAAGATGATTGGTCGGTTCATCCAGTAATAATAGATTTGGTTTTTGAAAAACTAACAGGGCCAATACCAGCCGCGCTTTTTCACCCCCCGACATGGGTGCCACGGCCGACAGTGCCGCATCGCCGACAAAGGCAAACCCTCCAAGAAAATTTCGTAAATCTTTTTCAGTTGCACCTGCATCCAGTCGTTGCAGGTGCAATAACGGACTTGCCTCACCATCAAGTTGTTCGAGTTGATGTTGAGCAAAATAACCGATGGTCAGATCCTTCGCGTCGGTACGTTCGCCCTGTTGAATCACTAATTCACCGGCCAATAATTTAATCAGGGTCGATTTACCGGCTCCGTTGTGTCCTAACAGACCAATACGATCACCCGCATTAATTAACATATCAAGATCATTGAGCAGTGGTTTTCCATCATATCCTGCCGCAGCCTTGTCGAGTTTCAATAACATGCTCGGCATTTTATCTGGTGTCCGAAACTCAAAATCAAATGGAGAATCCACATGCGCCTGAGCGATCAACTCCATACGTTCCAGTGCCTTTACTCGACTCTGTGCCTGCCTGGCTTTGGTCGCTTTGGCTTTAAAACGCGTAATAAATGATTGCATGTGCGCGACTTCGCGTTGTTGTTTTTCATAAGCGGCCTGTTGGTTCGCCAGTTTCTCGGCACGTCGAACCTCGAAAGCGGTATAGTTCCCGGTATATATCGTTAATTCGTTTTGTTCTATATGCGCTATGTGTGTTGTAATCTTGTCGAGGAAATCACGGTCATGCGAGATCAACAACAAGGTACCCGAATAATTTCGCAACCAGTCTTCTAACCAAATCACGGCTTCCAGATCCAGATGATTGGTCGGTTCATCGAGCAACAATAGATCAGATCGACACATTAGCGCCTGAGCAAGATTAAGCCGCATGCGCCAGCCACCTGAAAAGCTGCGCACCGAATTGGTTTCCTGCGCGGTACTAAACCCCAGGCCATGCATTAAAATCGCAGCTCGACTGCGCGCACGATAACCGTCAATACTCTCCATTTGCATATATAAATTAGCCAGTCGTTCACCGGCATTGTCCTGCTCGGCCAACACAATTTGTTTTTCTAATGCGCGCATTTCAATGTCGCCGTCCATCACATATTCTATCGCCTCGGCATCCACCGCCGATACCTCCTGGGCCACATACGCAATAATGGTTTTTGGTGGCAGCGAAAAATCTCCGGCATCGGCATGTAATTCATTACGAATTAAAGCAAATAAACTCGATTTCCCCGTACCATTTGCACCCGTAACTCCAACCTTCTGGCCCTGATGGATCGTACAATTAACGTTATGGAGAAGTTCGCGGGTAGAACGCCGCAAAGATAGATTTTTGAAGTTCAGCATAGTGCAAGTATATCAATAGCAGAATTTAAATGGCGAAAAACCCTCGCTGCCACTCTGCATATTTAACTGGTATACTGGCCTATATGTTTAACGATCTCAGCATCCTGCAGATACTGGCCATTGTCGTCGTACCCACTTTGTTTGCCATCGTGATACACGAAATCGCACACGGTTGGGTGGCCTACCGTCTTGGCGACAAAACCGCCTATATGATGGGCCGCCTCACACTTAACCCGATCAAGCACATCGATCCCATTGGCACCATCGTCGTCCCAGCGATATTGATTTACACGGTAGGTTTCGCCTTCGGTTGGGCCAAACCCGTACCGATTGACTGGCGTAATCTACGCAAACCTAAGCGCGATATGGCTCTGGTGGCCTTCGCCGGTCCCGGTGCTAATTTGCTCATGGCCATTTTCTGGGGACTGGTGGCCAAACTCGCAAGCAGCCTGCCCGCTGATCTGGCTTATATTGGCGAACATCTGTGGAACATCGGCCTGTTTGGGATCTTGATCAATGTCGTCCTGATGGTGTTCAATCTACTGCCTATCCCACCTACCGATGGTGGTCGAATCGCCATCAGTCTGTTGCCGCCACAATTATCCAATGCACTGAGCAGGGTAGAACCTTACGGCATGTTTATTATTATCGGCTTAGTCATCACCGGCGTTCTCTGGCAGATCATCGGCCCGGCCATAGACGCCGTCTCATTAGGTATTCAATACTTGACGGGGCTTCGATAATACGAATCGGAGTATAGACCGGTTTTTTATATTCTCGATCTTTCTACCTTGCACAATATATGTAGCGGGCAGTAAGAAGAAAGTATGCCAAAATACGTTTCTGCCCCTAACTAAATAGCGTGAACAAAAAAAAGACTCTGAGCGCGATTAAATCAGCTACGCTGTTAGAAGCATTTCACATCGCAGATTTATGAATTACTAAAGGTACGGATATGGCCTCTTCTTCCCCTGAAAATCCCATCGTACGGTTGCAACGACTTTGGCGATCTCTCGAGTCTCTTCCCGGTGGAACCTGGTTATTTAGTCGAATTTTGGGTTGGGTGATTCCTTACACCGGCACTATTGGCGCAAATGTAAAAATTTTAAAACCAGGTTTTGCGAAAATACAAATGCGTGATCGCCGGCGAGTACGAAATCATTTGCACTCGATTCACGCATTGGCTTTAGCGAATTTAGGCGAATTGACCAGTGGCCTGGCCATGCTGGGTACATTACCTGCCAACACTCGCGGTATACCTATCCAGCTATCGATTGAATATTTCAAAAAGGCACGCGGGGTATTAACGGCGGAAAGTCATTGCACTCCACCGACAGTAACCGAAGACACCGATTTTAAAGTTTATGCCGACATTAGCGATGCCACGGGGGATCAGGTCGCACGCGTGACCGCGAACTGGCGTCTGGGTCCGATACCCGACACGATATGACACCGATTTTGCCTAACTTTGAAACTCCATTAAGCCACGCATTTGGTTATCAGGCCGGCATCAGCATACCGATCATCTGTGGACCGATGTATCCCTGCAGTAATCCCGAACTGGTCGCCGCCGTTTCAGAATCCGGCGCATTAGGTATTGTCCAACCGATATCACTAAGCTATGTACACGGTTATGATTTTCGTGAAGGTCTACGTTATATACGCTCACTTACCAACCGACCCATCGGTATGAATGCACTGATTGAACAAAGCAGTAAACGTTATCATCAACGCATGGTGCAGTGGCTAGAGATTGCATTAGAAGAAGGCGTGCGATTTTTTATTACCTCATTAGGCAAACCCAACTGGGTCGTTAAACGTGTTCATGCAATGGGCGGTGTGGTATATCATGATGCCACCGAAAAAAAATGGGCACAAAAGGCAGTGGATGCCAACGTCGATGGCCTTATTGCAGTAAACAATCGTGCCGGTGGTCATGCAGGAAGTCACTCCATGCAAACTATGCGCGAGGATTTAAAATCGTTCGGCCTGCCGCTGATCTGCGCCGGAGGTATCAGTACACCGGAAGATTACTTGCACGCACTCGAACTCGGATATGCCGGTGTGCAAATGGGTACGCGTTTTATTGCGACAACGGAATGCAATGCTCCACAGCCCTATAAACAGGCCATTGTCAATGCAAATGAAACCGATATCGTATTAAGCGAACGCGTCAGTGGCACACCGGTTTCATTAATTAACACACCCTACATCAAGCGCCTGGGGTTAAACACCAATCGTTTTGAAAAATGGTTATTACGTGGCAAGAAAACAAAATATTTATTACGTACCATTTTTATGTTGAAATCACTATGGAAACTAAAACGCGCCGTGCTCGATAAAACCGGCCATCTCGATTACTGGCAGGCCGGAAAAAGTGTTGCTGGAATTAGGGCGATAGAACCGGTAAACACGATTATCGAACGATTTGCGACTATTAAGAAGACATGACCATAACCAGGCCCGACTCACAATCTAGATCACTCAATAATTCTACACTCTACTTTGCACTACGATGATTTTTGCACTTAGTAATCGGATTTACGAAAATTGAGAAAACCAAGGCCGGTCCATAAAAATGCAATTGCTAGCCATTGCCAAAAAGCGAAGCTTAACCAGATGGGAATACCCTCCTCTCGCCAACTAACATCAACCCATCCAAGATCCTTCAGGTCAAGATAAAACCATAATTGGAGAATGCCAATAGCCAGTAAGGGGCTTGCGATAAAGAACATGGGGAAAATATAATTTCGGTGGTCACGCATGACCTGTGTCAGCAAACCAAGAATACCAACATAAAATCCAATGAAGGCGATAAGGGCAATAATTTCATGCGACTTGTAAAACCAGTTTGAGAGATCGCGAATGAATAATCGTTCTACACCTAATAACGCACCACTCACCAGGCCAGTACGTATCGCACCAATCATGAAAATTGTCACGCCAGACGATGAGCCTTCCTTTAACGATGACACGTAGGGCCACAATAAAATCATCGACAATGACAGACTGGCGGCAAACCACATGCTACCTTCTGGATTGTGTTTTTGTGAAGCCAATGCTGAGGCCAGAGTATAAAACCAGTCAAATCCTCCGGGATAGTAACGTGCCGACATCATCAATCCGATAATCATGATCAATAGCGACGCCGCATACCACCAAAGTGCATTTTTTGACGAGTAAGCGATAATAAGCTCTACTCTTTTTGGGGCGTCGACATAGCAGGTTCAGAAGGAATGGATGACCCAGGCAACAATGGGTTGCAGTTTTTAATTGATACCTTGCCCTGCAACAAATTACCCTTGGAATACTCATTGAAGTGACAGGTATTGGTAGCAGGATCGTAATTTTCTATCCACAGGTTATCGTCTTTCCAGGTTGCGGCGATATGACGTTGACCATCAGGAACGGTAATCGACATCACGCCACCATAACGTTTTACAAAAACCTGTTGGAAATGAAAAAAATAAGCGCCCCAGCCAATGATCAACACCACCAGGACGCCAATCAAACCAATTTTCCATTTATCCATGCGGCCCAGAAAAAATAAAAAGCCCATGGCAATGGCGATAACCAGGGCCCAGTAAAAATATGTAATCATGAGTTTGAATACTCCATATTGATATAGTTAACTGCCATTAACCGTTGTAATCTGTCACCTTACCACGAGAGACCTTGACCTTGCCACGGCGGGATTTCTGATCCAGCCGTTTTTTCTTCACTCCTTTACTCAACTTTGTGGGTTTGCGTCTCTTTTTCGTAACCGCCACATCTCGGATCAAGGTCTGCAGGCGTTGTAATGCGGCATCGCGATTTTTTTCCTGACTACGGTATTGCTGAGCCTTGATAATAAGTACCCCTTCTTTATTAATTCTCCGATCCGACAGGCTTAACAGTCGATCTTTATAAAATGCAGGCAAACTTGATGCCCTAATATCGAATCGTAGGTGAATAGCGGTAGAGACTTTATTGACATTCTGTCCGCCCGCACCCTGGGCACGGATTGCACTGAGCTCGATATCCTCATCGGGGATGCTTACCTGGTTGGATATACGTATCATAATTGAATAGTCGCTTGAAATTTTCTCGCACACAGAGGTGGATACGGACAAATCACGATTTATCTTTATCCAGCATGGATTTTAAATTAGCAAACGGATTATGAGTCGAAGAAGAGACATCATTATCGCTACCCAGATTGCCCATTTGTGCTTCTATTTGACGTTGGTGTTCATTGTCATGACAATACAGACATAACAATTCCCAATTGCTACCGTCAGAGGGATTATTATCGTGGTTATGATCGCGATGATGTACGGTCAGTTCAGCTAGGTTTTTACCACTAAACTCGCGACCACAACGGCCACAAATATGCGGATACATCTTTAAGGCCTGTCCGCGGTAGGTTTGATCGCGTGATTCGCTAGCTCGTCGTGCCTCGGCAACAATTTTATCCAACTTGTCGTTATCTGTTTTAGCCATGCTCTTCCCCATATTGCAGGTTATACTTCATATTCCAGCTTCAGTGACATTAAGTCTCATTATACTAAAGTTTTCTTGTCATTTTTACATGCGCGATACCCGCATCCATAAAGGTTTCACCGGTCTTTTCGAACTGGGCCTGTTGATAAAAGTCCACCACATATAATTGTGCATGCAAATACACCTGTGTATGCCCGTCGCGTTTAGCCAGCTCAAGCAATTGTTGTAGGATTCTATGACCAATGCCCATACGGCGATAATTTTTATGGATTGCCATTCTTCCAATTTGGCCATCCGTCACTAAGCGACCCGTACCGACAGGAAGCCCCTGAATGAGATCTTGCGCTAACACATGAACACATTCATCATCGATGCCGTCCCATTCCAGATCTTTAGGTACTTTTTGTTCTTCAATAAAGACCTCACGACGGATCGCACTCAAGGCCGCATGGTGTTGAGACCAGGCTGCTTCCGTAATCTCAATCTTCATCAACATCTTGCTCATAATACAAGTGCCCCTGATTAATAAGACGGGCTAATAATAATTTCGCCTGACGGTTATCTAACATGTCAACAAGTAAATCTGTAGATGGATAACGAAGATTACAAATCAGGCTAATAATCGGCAGAAAATTTTGAGAATAATACGAAACTTGGCCGTTACAAAAAAAATGTACATTATTATTATCGTTCTTTTCGTTTCTGTCGGGTATAACGAAAGCCAGTTTAGACGATTCATTGCGGGTCAGTTGCTGTCCTTCTGTTAACGGTTTGAGGTGCTGTTCTTGCGTCATATCTGATAACGTTTCGTTTGGCAGGAAACCCTCTCCCATCTCACCTGTGCTCGTTATATATTTCCCAAACCAGTCACTGTCCTGAATCCTGCTATTGAGTTGTTGTTGCACCATGTGATTAATCTTCTGTAATGCCTGAGCACTTATCTCACCCGGATTTTTCTGTAGATCAAAATTTGGATCCTGATAAAAATCCGATGTCAGGAGTGATGTATGATTCGATGCATGCTGTGATAACACCTCATCCAGCAAAGCCGTAGCAAGTTCCACATAATTAGGCGCACGAAACCCGATGGAAATAGTAATACAGTCATCGGCCGCTAAGTCACTATCAGCAACACCATGATGCGCGACACCGGGAGGAAGATACAGCATGTCACCCGGTTCAAGTTTCCAGCTTTTTTCCGCTTGAAATGATTTTAGAATTTTAAGATCAAGATCGGGAATATAATCAGCATCGGTGTATGGTTGGGTAGAAATATCCCAATGCCGACTACCCTGTGCCTGCAGCAAGAATACATCATAGTTATCTGTATGCGGCCCGACCGACCCACCGGGCGCAGCATAACTGACCATCACATCATCCACTCGCCAATTAGGTATAAACCGAAACTGTTCCAACAATCGTGCAAAAGCGGGCAGATGAAGGTTGCAGGATTGTAATAGTAAAGTCCAATGGGTCTCGGGCAGTTTCGAAAACTCGGATTCATCAAACGGACCATGGTGACACTGCCATGGAAAATCTCCGTCACGTTCTATAATAATCCTGGATTCCACGTCGGATTCACAGGCCAGACCCGCCATTTCATCAGCACTTATAGAACACGAATAATTTGGAAACGCATTACGAATCAACAATGGCTTTTGTTGCCAGTACTCCTGTAAAAAGAGTGGCAGAGAAATATCGCCCAGAATATGATCATTATTTAGCATATCTTCATTAGTCCAACATTCCTTATAACGTTTTTCTCTTAGCTGAATAACTCCGGCTGAATAACTCCGGCCTAATCATCCAGTTAAGTTGCCAATAGGCATCCTCAACGAGTTCCAGACATACGACACTGCCAGGTGTATAAGCCGTGAGGGGCTGATTTTCATTTTTAACCAGCAAATGCGATACCAGTCTGGATATAAACGGCAAATGACTGACGATCAAGGTATCACGGTTGCAGCTTTCACTCTGCCAATCGACGGCGCTGGGGTTGTCATTGGGATTAATCAGGTCGCTGATCTCCAGTTCTACGTGTAAAGATCCAGCATTGGATCCCAGCGCTTTAGTTAATCGCTCAGCCGTCTG
This sequence comes from Gammaproteobacteria bacterium, assembly GCA_003233255.1. Taxonomy (GTDB): domain Bacteria; phylum Pseudomonadota; class Gammaproteobacteria; order UBA6429; family Thiohalophilaceae; genus SZUA-24. The sequence goes on from QILH01000133.1 coordinate 10,072, forward strand.
TTCGGCACGTCGCTTCCCACTGTGCAGCACCCTCTCCACAACGACATCGGCTTGTTTAAGAAAATCGGCCATCCGATCAATATCAATCCGGCCTTGTGCCGTTAGTGACCGTTCAGGATCGACCTCTTTGGCGCAGGCCTCAGCATGTTGTACGAGATAAAGTTTCATGTCGGATGCCTCTTTAATTATATCTGCCCACTAAGGCTCTTAAGCACCTCGGCGTATTTCTCCAGGGTTGCGCGTTCCTGATCCTTATCCGCCACTGAGATAAAACGACGGATCTCCTCGGCGGCCTCTTCGTATCGGCCCTGTTGCCACAGCGTGTTAAACAACGCGGTTGAGAGCAGGCCCGAACCCGGCTCCGCGAGGATCAGGCGTTCATAGACCATCTCTGCCTCCGTGTATTTTTTCTCGGTGAAATAGACGCCCCCTAAAATTAACAACGCGGTGGTATTATTCGGTTCGTCCCTGAGCAGCTCAAGCAAAACCATCCGCCCTTGTTCGGTGTTACCCGCTTCGAGCAAGTCTCTGGCGTTTTTTAATCTTTGTTCTATAGTACTCATAAATTATGCTCACTATGTTTTTTTTGCCGTCTTCGAATAAACCACCAAACTATAAATGCACTCACCAACACAACAAAGGCTAACAGTGAATACAGCTGAGTATAAGTCAGAGTGGGCTGGCTAATCGCGATAACTTGTTTATCGGCTTGAAAATATTTTCCGATAACGCGCTTTATGTCTTCAGCGTTAACGCGTTCGATGTTCTTTTCATAATTTTGTAACGCACCAAAACGTTTAATCTCTTCAATGCTGCCAGCATAATAAG
>QILH01000211.1 GCA_003233255.1 Gammaproteobacteria bacterium
CATCTGGAGATTACTGGAAAGCCAATATTCGACTTGTGTCAATTTTATTAGCTATCTGGTTTGTGGTTTCTTATCTTTTCGGCATTATTCTGGTCGATGTTCTAAATCAAATACGGATCGGCGGCATTGGACTGGGTTTCTGGTTCGCGCAGCAAGGTTCGATCTTTACATTCCTGATCCTGATTTTCGTTTATGCAAAAAAAATGAATACTCTGGATCGTAAATTTAACGTTCACGAAGATTAGGGGGTCATATGGACTTACAAACATGGACCTACCTGTTCGTAGGTGGGACGTTTGCATTATATATTGGTATTGCTATCTGGGCGCGAGCTACAACAACGGGCGACTTTTATGTTGCTGGCCGCGGCATCCATCCGGTCGCAAATGGAATGGCGACGGCGGCCGACTGGATGTCAGCGGCTTCGTTTATTTCAATGGCGGGTCTGATCGCTTTTAAAGGGTATGATGCCTCGGTCTATTTAATGGGGTGGACAGGCGGATATGTTTTACTGGCCATGTTACTTGCGCCATACCTACGAAAATTTGGCAAATTTACCGTGCCGGAGTTTATCGGCGAACGATATTATTCACAAACTGCTCGCGTGGTCGCAGTAATTTGTTTAATTGTTGCCTCGATAACGTATGTAATTGGCCAAATGAAAGGCGTTGGTGTTGCCTTTGGTCGGTTTCTTGAAGTCGATTTTGAGGTCGGTGTATTGGTGGGTATGTCGATTGTGTTTATCTATGCGGTACTTGGTGGTATGAAAGGCATCACTTATACACAGATTGCACAATACTGTGTATTGATATTTGCATACACTATTCCTGCAATCTTTATCTCGTTAACGCTTACCGGGAATCCGGTTCCGCAATTAGGTCTGGGTAGTGAGTTGGTCGACGGCAGTGGTTATCTGCTGGCCAAACTCGATCTGGTGATGACCGATTTAGGTTTTAAGGCATATACCATTCAAAAAGGTACCAGCCTGAATATGGTGTTACTGACTTTGTCATTAATGATCGGCACCGCAGGGTTACCGCATGTCATTATTCGGTTCTTTACCGTACCCAAAGTTCGTGACGCACGCGCATCAGCCGGTTGGGCATTAGTCTTTATAGCCATTCTTTATACGACGGCACCTGCAGTAGGCTCAATGGCTCGTTTGAATATGATCAATACGGTGAACGGTGTTGATTCGCAGGGTACTGATTATACTGCGCTACCAAGCTGGTTTAAACGCTGGGAAAATACCGGCCTGTTGGCCTGGTATGATCACAATGGTGATGGCAAGGTTCAGCACGCTGCTGGTAAAGCATTTGCCGGTAAAGGAAAACCGAATTTCGTCTTCAATGAGGATGGATCTGCAAAACGGGGTGGTTATGGTGAACGTGTTGTGAGTAACCCGAGCGATGGTGGGCGAGTGGAAGGTGCCCCCTTTGCTAATGAGATCTATGTTGACCGAGATATCATGGTATTGGCCAATCCAGAAATTGCCAACCTGCCGTTTTGGGTGATTGCCCTGGTGGCCGCAGGAGGGCTGGCGGCTGCATTATCAACCGCAGCCGGTTTGTTGTTGGCTATCTCATCCTCCATTTCACACGATCTGTTAAAAGGTATATTCAAACCGGATATTTCAGAGAAACATGAACTGATGGCGGGTCGCATTGCGATGGCCGGGGCGATTATTGTCGCCGGTTATCTGGGGATGAATCCGCCTGGCTTTGCTGCACAGGTCGTTGCGCTGGCCTTTGGCCTTGCGGCGTCTTCGATCTTCCCAGCCTTAATGATGGGTATATTCTATAAGAGGATGAATAATACCGGTGCGGTTGCAGGCATGTTAGCCGGTTTGGGATCGACGCTGGTCTATATATTTATCTATAAAGGCTGGTTGTTTATTCCGGGCACGAATAATTTAGCCAACACGGCGGATAACTGGGTATTGGGTATCCAGCCTGAATCCTTTGGTGCAATAGGCGCACTGATCAACTTTGTTGTGGCGATCATTGTTTGTAAGCTAACGGCAGCCCCACCTGAACATATTCAACATTTGGTTGAGGATATTCGGGTACCGAAAGGTGCCGGTGCGGCAAGCGGACATTGATTTAGATCAACGTCATCGTTAAAGCCCCGTTTATACGGGGCTTTTTTATTACTGATGACTTATTATTATATTCTGATCCAAACTTATTAGATCTGAGTAACGAATAATATGGAAATTGAATTACAGGAGATTCGTGATTTTATTTCACAGCATGTGCTGTTTGATGATTTATCGTCTGACTCCATCGATCTTTTACTAAAACATATCACCATACGCTATTTGCGCCGTGGACAGATATTTCCCCCAGTAGAAGTCATCGATGCACAATTCTACTTGTTGCGAACGGGGGCGGTTGAACTCCGAGATAAGGCGGGTGTACTGGTTGAAAAACTGGCCGAGGACAATAGTTACTTTGAACAATGCCTGTCGGATAGCGGTATACCGCTGCAAGGACGCACAACGGAAGACTGTCTGCTTTATCATATTCCCTGTTCGATCATTCAAGATTTGCGCTCTGAGTTTAGTGCATTCGATAAACAATTTTCAGCATCAATAGAACATCGCATAAAAAATGCGGTAAGGCACAGTCAACAACACGGCGAAATATTAACGGCGATGCGCTATAAGGTTGGCGATCTGACTGATCGAAAGCCGGTGTTGATTCAAGCCGGTGATACTGTAATTAATACGGCGAGGTTAATGACGACCGAAAATGTTTCTTCCGCACTGATAATGGAGAAAAAGAAACTTGTTGGTATAGTAACCGATCGGGATTTACGTAAGCGATATATTGCAGAAGAGTTACCCCCCTATACCAAAGTGTCTGAAATTATGACTCGGGATATCGTGACGGTAGAGGACAATACTTTGATGTCGGAAGCATTATTACTTCTGACGCGGCATCGTATACATCATTTGCCGGTGATAAAAAATTTCATACCTGTCGGTAATCTTAGCGGGTCTGATATTATTCGTCATCTCAGCACGAATTCAGCCTTTATTGTCAGTGATATAGATAAGGCTAATGATATTGAAGCGCTCGTTCATATCAGTCAAAGATTACCTGAATTACAATTACAGTTAGTCCATGCTAATGCTTCGGCGCGACATGTGGGCGAGATATTTTCTATGATAACCGACTCGTTAACTTGTCGGTTTATCAGTCTGGCCGAGACCAGGCTAGGTGCACCGCCAGTACCGTACGTTTGGTTAGCCGGAGGTTCACAAGGGCGCAATGAACAAACATCACATTCAGATCAGGATAATGCGATGTTTATCGATGATGCGATGACGGCGGATGATGACGATTACTTTAAAGCGCTAAGTCAGTTTGTTAGTGACGGCTTAAACAGATGTGGTTACGTTTATTGTCCAGGCAAGGCTATGGCAACCAATCCTGAGTGGCGACAATCACAGACAGTATGGAAACGTTATTTTAGTAACTGGATCGAGCATCCAGAATCAAAATCACTGATGCTGGCTAGCATATTTTTTGATTTACGCCCCGTTTACGGTGATGTTTCGATTTTTGAATCCGTGCAGAAGGAGATGTTAGCCCAGGCAAAAAACAATGGAATTTTTATTGCCTATATGGTTGCTAATGCCTTGACTCATCGACCGCCGTTAGGATTTTTTAGAAACCTGGTATTAGTTCATGATCAGGAGCACGATAAAACATTAGATATTAAACACCGAGGTATTGTGCCCATAACTGATATTGGTCGTGTTTATGCTCTGTCAGAAGGATTGACGGCGATTAATACCCATGAACGCCTGTCTGCGGCGTGTGAATGTGCTGCGATGAGCCAGGAAATGAGTGAAAATCTTAGCGACGCTCTGGAATATATCGGTAACCTGAGAAATCTACATCAGGCGAATCTTATTCGATCGGGAAAACAGGTAGACAACTATCTTGATCCAGAAAAGCTTAGTGGCCTGGAGCGAAGGCATTTAAAAGATGCATTTTCAATTATTAAAACGATGCAGGATGTTTTAGAGCAACGTTATCAAGTCGGTCGCCTGATCTAAAATGTGGTCTAAAATTTCAGGGCTTAACCTGAGACGACAGCGTTTATTATCTAAAACGCCTGCTGGCGCTTTACATGATCTGTACTCTGAACCTTTTCCCAATCTAAAATCTTCACTTTCTGAAACGGCCTTTGTTGTGCTGGATTTTGAAACAACCGGTCTTAACATAGCGAGCGATCATATTATCAGTGCGGGGTTAGTTGAGATTCATAATCTTGGGATTAGCCTGGAAACCGCATGGTATGACATCATTAAAACGGATCGAGCCTTAACACAACAAAGCACGATCATTCATCAAATCACCGACGACATGTTATTGAATGGCATAAACATAAGGGAAGTCCTGGAGAAAATTCTACGGTCGTTAACCGGCAAGGTATTAGTAGCTCATCATGCGAAGCTAGAATTTGGATTTTTAAATAGACTATGTCAACTGTTCTATAAAGTAGATTTTCTGGTTCCAACAATCGATACTCAGCGGCTTGCTCGTCGGCAATTGCTTCGGAATCAGGTGGTGTTGCAAGAAAGTACTCTGCGGTTATTTAATTTACGTGGGCGGTATAAATTGCCGAGCTATAAAGCACACAATGCACTAAGTGATGCGTTATCAACGGCAGAATTATTTCTTGCCGTGGTTGCTGATCTCTATCCTGAACGAAATTGTCGTATTAAGGACTTACTGATTTGAGACTAGTCGGACGGGGTGTTTTTATTGCTAACGGCCGTATAGATTCGCTCTGCAATTTTAAGGGATAGAAAATATTTAAATGCTTTGCCGCGAAAGGCCTGCACGGTACCGATGAGCAAGGATACGATCATATAAATGAGTACCACGATCGTAGTCAGAATGAATATATTATGTGCGTCTTGTTTAGTAATTTGATACAGCGATAAGACACCAGCAAATATTAAACTCACTGTGACCATAAATAACTGTGCGGTAAACGCCAGGTCGGCCGCTCGTAATGCAATCAGTTGAGCGAGCTCCATCTTGCGCCAATAAAAAATAAAAAACAGAATAAGCGGCAATACGGTGCTGGCGACTGGATGGGCAAATACACCGGTGATGGCCATCAGGGGAGCTAATGCTGCATAGTTCTTTTCCTGTTGGTACAAGCCTTGCTCCTATGTAGAATCTGAAGCGGTCTAAGTTAACACACATCCCCATATTCTCAATATTCTTTAGGGATATTTGTACGTTTAGTCAAAAACACGTTATTTGGTGAGTTGCTATCGACGTTTGCGAAGACATATTGTGGTGGTTTGGTTACACTGCACTGTTTTAGATTAATATTCTACAACCTGGAGCCATGAGATTTTGTCGTGAGTCAGTTTTTTGAAATACATCCGGACAATCCGCAAATACGATTAATTCAAAAATCGGTGGAGATGATTCGTAATGGAGCCGTTATTGCTTATCCAACGGATTCCGCTTATGCCTTAGGCTGCCATCTAGGAGATAAAAAGGCGCTCGATACGATACGTGCGATTCGCAAAGTGGATGACAAGCACAATTTCACCCTGGTCTGTCGAGATCTTTCTGAAATTGCGACTTACGCAAAAGTCGATAATGCGGTGTATCGCTTCCTGAATGCCCATACTCCCGGCGCTTATACCTATATATTAAAGGCTACCCGTGAAGTGCCTAAACGCCTGTTACACCCACGGCGTCGAACGATTGGTATTCGTGTCCCCGATAATAAGATCGTGCATTCGTTACTGGCTCAGCTGGGTGAACCGATAATGAGTACCACGCTAATATTACCAACCGAAGATTTACCCATGACCGAAGCGCATGATATTCGGGAAACTCTGGAACACCAGCTGGATTTGATCATCGATGGAGGTCATTGTGGTCTTGAGCCTACGACCGTCATCGATTTGACCGAACACCAACCGCAAATAATCCGTGCAGGTTGTGGTGATCCGGCCCCCTTTTTATTTTAGCGATTGCATAAGTAGGCGAAGGACGTTCGAGTTCGCTATAATGCCTCTTTTCTACGATATCATTAATGGAGCTGTCATTGTCAAATCTACCCAACCAGCAAAATCGGGTATTGTCGGGTATGCGTCCGACTGGAGCCTTACATCTTGGCCATTATCATGGCGTGTTAAAAAACTGGGTGAAGTTACAACACGAATATGAATGCTATTTTTTTGTTGCTGACTGGCACGCATTAACCACGCATTATGATGATGTTGCGGTACTAGGAGACAGTGTTTGGGATATGGTGATCGACTGGCTTGCGGTGGGTGTGAATCCGGGCTCGGCCTGTTTATTTCTGCAGTCTCAGGTTCCGGAGCATGCTGAACTGCATTTGTTATTGTCAATGATAACCCCGTTAGGCTGGCTGGAACGGGTGCCGACTTATAAAGATCAGCAGGAAAAGTTAAAAGAAAAAGATCTGGCGACCTATGGTTTTTTAGGGTATCCCCTGTTACAAAGTGCGGATATCCTGGTTTACAAAGCGGGTATGGTTCCGGTCGGTGAAGATCAGGTCGCGCATGTGGAGATGACGCGCGAGGTGGCTCGGCGATTTAACTATATTTACGGTCGTGAAATTGGTTATGAGGACAAGGCTCTGGCGGCGATCAAAAAAATGGGCAAGAAAAACGCCAAATTGTATACGGGCTTGCGAAAGAAATTTCAGGAAAAAGGCGATGAAGAGGCTATTGCTACCGCGCGTGCATTATTAGACTCGCAACAGAATATTACCCTGTCGGATAAAGAACGCCTTTACGGTTATCTTGAGGGCGGTGGGCGGGTCATTCTGCCTGAGCCTGAGGTTCTGTTGACGCGAGCCGCTAAGATGCCAGGTCTGGATGGGCAGAAGATGTCGAAGTCCTATCACAATACCATCGCCTTGCGTGAGACACCTGCTGAAGTGGCTAAAAAATTGAAAACCATGCCAACCGACCCTGCTCGCGTGCGGCGCAATGATCCCGGCGATCCGGCTAAATGTCCGGTTTGGCAGTTTCATCTGGTTTATTCCGATGACGAAACCAAAAATTGGGTTGTGGAGGGCTGTAAAACCGCCGGGATTGGTTGTGTTGACTGTAAAGCACCGGTGATCGACGCGATACTTGAGGAACTCAAACCCATCCAGGAACGGGCGCGAGAGTATGAAGAAGATAAGGCCATGGTGCGCAATATTATCCATGAAGGCAATGAAAAAGCCCGCGACGTCGCTCGTCAGACGCTTATAGAGGTGCGTTCTGCGATGGGGTTGGAGTACTGAAAACCTGAGCCTATATTCGATTTAACTTATTGATTTGTAACGAGTAAAAAAAACTCTATCCGATGGGACAAAATCCCCAAACTAAGGTAGCATAGGTTGGCATGACCGAAGTTGAACAGCAAAGCGCACCCGAACAGCAAGAAATGCCCTTTGCCATCGTGCAGGGCGTACCCTATACCAATCTACCAAAAGATTTGTATATTCCCCCGGATGCACTTGAAGTCTTTCTATCGGAGGCCTTTGAAGGCCCACTCGATTTGCTCCTCTATCTGATTAAGCGGCAGAATCTGGATATCTTAAATATTCCTATTGCTGAAATTACCCGGCAATACGTCGAATACGTCGACATTATGAAGGATTTGCAGCTCGAGTTAGCCGCTGAGTATCTGGTGATGGCGGCGATGCTGGCCGAAATCAAATCCAGGATGTTATTACCGAGACCGGTTGAAGACGACGACGAGGATGATCCGCGTGCCGAGTTGGTGCGCCGTCTACAGGAGTATGAACGCTTTAAACAGGCCGCAGATGATATGAACGAACTGCCTCGCGTGGAACGGGATCTAAATCCGGTCGAACTCGTGGTACCGGATCGTAAGATTGTAAAATTTCCGCCACGAGTAGAAATGAAAGATCTTATGTATGCTTTACGTGATGTGATGGTTCGAGCTGACAATTACGCCCATCACCATATAGAAATGGAGCCTTTATCGGTACGGGAGCGTATGTCGAATGTATTGCAATCACTCGGTAGTGATAATTTTGTCGATTTTGCAAGTCTGTTTACACCCGAAGAGGGCCGAGCCGGAGTAGTGGTAACCTTGCTTGCGGTTCTGGAATTACTAAAACAATCGCTGATCGAACTGGTGCAAGCTGATGCTTTTGGTCAAATTCATGTTAAATCTAAAGGCGCAAACGAAATTGATGATACGCCTGCTGCAAATGACGAAACGTGAATACGATACCTGTTTTATTAAGAGAATTTGAGTAAGATTAAAAACGATTATGGATGTTAAAACTCTAAAGCCTATATTAGAATCTTTGATTATGGCCTCAACTAAACCGATCAGTGTTGATCGTATGCTTTCCTGCTTTTCTGAAAAAGATGTGCCGGATAAAAAAGCCTTGCGTAATGCTTTGAAACAATTAGCTGAGGATTACACTAAATTAAAATCGAGTGTTGAATTAAAAGAAGTCAGCAGCGGTTTTCGTTTCCAGGTTCGTAAAGAATATTCATCCTGGGCAGCAAAACTGTGGGAGGAAAAACCAGCTCGTTATTCGCGTGCACTACTAGAAACCTTATCACTGGTTGCCTATAAGCAACCTATTTCGCGTGGTGAGATTGAAAAAATTCGCGGTGTTAGTGTTAGCACACAAATTATGAAAACCTTGAACGAGCGTGAATGGGTGCACATCGTTGGACATCGTGATGTGCCGGGTAAGCCTGCTATCTATGCGACCACCAAAGAATTTTTAGATTACTTTAATTTAACTTCGCTTGAAGAGCTTCCACCGTTAGCGGAAATAAGAGATATCGATAAAATCAATGGTGAATTAGATCTGCCTGAACCGGCTAATGCTGATTCTGAAAAAGATAAATTAACGCATGAACCCGTGCAACGACCACAAGTTGCAGAGGATGAAATCGCATCCACATCGGAAGACGATTCGGCAACGGTGATAAATCTGGAAGCCGAGGAAGTCCCCGAAGTGAGCATCGATGAGAAAAAAAATACGGACGAAGTTAATGTCGCTGAGGCGATGACCGCTGAGCACTGAACCGGACAAAGAAAAATCTACCGCTTCCATTGCCGGTGAGAAACTTCAAAAAGTATTAGCCAACCAGGGTTTTGCTTCTCGTCGCGAGATTGAACGTTGGATCACCGCAGGCCGCATAAAAGTTAATAATGAGATTGCTAAATTAGGTGATCGTGTTACTGATAACGACAAAATTGCGGTTGATGGCCGTTATGTTATTCGCAAAGCTAAAATTAAAACGCGTGTTCTGATATTGAATAAACCGATTGATTATGTTTGTACGCACCATGATCCCCAACAACGTCAAACTGCTTATTCTTTACTCCCCAAATTGCATCATGATCGCTGGATCGGTATTGGACGACTGGATATCAATAGTTCTGGTTTATTATTGTTTACCAATAATGGTGAGCTTGCTAATCGCTTTATGCATCCCAAATATGAGCTTGAACGTGAGTATGCGGTGCGTGTATTAGGTGAGGTTAAAGAGGACACTTTAAAAGCGTTGCAATCCGGTGTCGAATTAGATGATGGCGTGGCAAAATTTGTTGCTATCGTTGATGCAGGTGGGCAAGGAGCCAATCACTGGTATCACGTCACGCTGAAAGAAGGACGTAATCGTGAGGTGAGACGTTTATGGGAAGCGGTGGGCCACAAGGTAAGCCGATTACATCGTATCCGATATGGTCCCGTGCAACTGCCGCGCGCGATTAAACCAGGCCGTTATCAGGAGCTGGAACCAGACGCAACGAATTTACTGCTGGAGTTTGTTGGGTTGGCCAAACTGGAGGAACAGGAGAGTCTGCCCGGCAAAGCCAATAAACAACGTCGTGGCACGCATTATAAACCACGTAATAAACGAAGATAATAAAAGACTAGCCAGCGTAATACTTTGACATGAAGTAGTTGTTCATGCTCTAGACCAGAAAAATATGGAAAGTGATATCATGCTGTATTCAAAAGCCTGTGTGAGCGGTTCTGTGCGTATTCCTACGATCGTAATCGTTGCCTTTGTGTTGCTCGAGTTCAGTCTACCGTTCTATGCCCATGCAGCAGCAGAACATTTTGAAAATTTAACGACACGTGAAGGCGTAACGGTTCCTTCCTGGGTGATTTCACCTGAAAAGGTGCAGGCGAGTGTTATTTTATTTTCCGGCGGTGGTGGGCGACTTAAGATCGATGAAGACGGAATCACTAAAACAGGTAATTTTTTAATTCGCAGTCGATATTATTTCGTTGAACAAGGACTGGTTACATTCATCCCGGATGTGCCTTCTGATCAGGGGGAGCTGATTAATATACGGATATCCCAGGATCATATAGATGACGTCAAAAAAATGATCCAGTGGTTAAGAGCGCATTATCCAGGAAAGCCTGTATGGCTGGTTGGTACAAGCCGCGGAACCATTTCAGTTGCGAGTGTGGCCGCAAACACAAACGCTAAGACTGGAGCGGATGGCATAGTCATGACGGCAACGGTTACCCGCCAAAGTAATTCTGGCAAGGATTCAGTTTATTCAACCGATATCGATAACATAACGGTACCAACGTTACTTGTTCATCATGAAGATGACGAATGTTATGTTACTCCTTTTGAAGATATTCCGGATTTAATGTCAGATTTGAAGCGGGTTAAGGTTAAACAGATCAAATCGTATACCGGTGGCAAAAACAAAGGTCATGAGTGTCGAGGGAAAAGTTATCATGGGTTTAAGGGAATTGAAGAAGATGTGGTTAATGACATAAGTGAATGGATTAAAGCACACTAAGCCAAGAACTATTTCTC
>QILH01000274.1 GCA_003233255.1 Gammaproteobacteria bacterium
CCTATAGTGGTATTGTGGTGAAACGACATGTGGAGGTGGGTGAAACAACCCGGGTCGGGCAAAAGTTAATGACCGGTCTGTCGCTGGAAAAACTTCGCGCCATTGTGCAATTACCACAGTCATTGATCCATAACGTTCGTAAACACAAACAAACCTGGGTGTGGGTTGGGAAAAATCTGGATCGCCGCATAAAAGCCGAAAGCCTGACTGTTAGCCCGTTTGCTGATCCGGTTAGTCATACCTTTCTGGTACGAATCAATTTACCAGCCGGTGAGCATAATGTTTACCCGGGTATGCATACCAAGGTGGCGTTTTTAACCGGTGAAAAACAAAGCATGGTGATCCCTCAGGTATCCGTAGTTAAACGCAGCGAAGTCACCGGCGTATATGTGATTAAGAATAAAAAAATTAGCTTTCGTTATGTTCGTTTGGGTGGCGTGCTAGATGATCGTCAGCAGGAGATTATGTCGGGATTGTCGGTGGGTGAAACGGTATTATTAAATCCGAATCAGGCCGTGATTGCCATTAAGTCACAAGAACAAACAGAAAAGGAATAAGTCGTGGCTGATCGCTTAAGCATTTCTGGACGAATCGCAAAATCATTTCTAACCTCTGAAATCACGCCGCTACTGGCGCTGGTGGGTTTTTTACTCGGTGTATTTGCCGTTATCATGACCCCTCGTGAAGAAGAGCCACAAATTAACGTCACCTTTGCCAATATCTTTATTGCCTATCCGGGTGCCTCCGCAAAAGAAGTGGAAGAGATCGTCAGCACCCCGGCAGAACAAATTATTTCTGAGTTACAGGGGCTGGAACACGTGTATTCGGTTTCTTATCCTGGCTTGTCGGTACTGACGGCACAATTCAAGGTGGGTGAGGATCGGACTCAGGCGATCGTGCGTTTGTATAACGCGGTTTACTCTAAACAGGACTGGATTCCGAGTAACGTTGGCGTTTCTCAACCGATTATTAAACCCAAAGGTATTGATGATGTTCCCATCGTTAGTTTAACGCTTTGGTCGGAGAATAAAGAACTGGCGGCACACGAATTAACGCGCGTGGCGCATGCGATTGAAGCCGAACTAAAGCGAGTGCCGGGGACGCGTGATATTTATACCCTCGGTGGCCCTGAGAATGTCGTGCATGTGTTGTTTGATCCTGCCGCACTGGCCTCTTATAACTTAAACCTGTCCGATTTACGTAATGCCTTACAGTTGAGCAATGCGACGGAACCTTTAGGAAATATGCTGAAACAGGAACTTGAAATCGCAGTGCAGGCTGGGCAGTTTTTAGTTTCAGAAGATGAAGTTAAAGATTTAATTATTGGCATTCATGAAAACAAGCCCATCTACTTACAGGATGTCGCAAAGGTTCACTATGGCCCGGATCAAGCAGAGAAATATGTCTGGCATAGCATAGGTGGCAATAGTATCAATCAAACTGAATATAAAACCTACCCAGCCGTCACCATCGCAGTTGCAAAACAACCGGGTACCAATGCGGTTTCGATTGCGAACAATATCATTAAACACGTTGAACATCTAAAAGGTGTGTTTATTCCCAGTGATGTCAATGTCAGCATCACCCGGAATTATGGGGCGACAGCGGATGCAAAGGCTAAAAAACTTATTCAGAAATTAATCTTTGCGACGATTTCCGTTGTATTGCTGGTATTTTTTGTTTTGGGTAAACGCGAGGCCGTTATTGTTGGTGTCGCGGTGGTGATTACCCTGGCGATTACTTTGTTTGCATCCTGGGTCTGGGGTTTTACTTTAAATCGCGTATCCTTATTTGCATTAATATTTTCGATTGGCATTTTGGTCGACGATGCGATCGTGGTGGTGGAAAATATCCACCGGCATATTCAATTAGGTGCGCGTAATCTAATCGAGGCCATTCCTAAAGCCGTTGATGAAGTGGGTGGGCCAACCATCTTGGCAACGTTTACGGTGATTGCTGCGCTGCTGCCGATGGCTTTTGTGAGTGGTTTGATGGGGCCGTATATGAGTCCGATACCGATTAATGCCAGCATGGGGATGCTGATTTCTTTAATCGTTGCGTTTGTGATCACCCCCTGGCTGGCAAACAAACTAATCAAAGTCGAAGTAGGTGCTCATCACGCTGGAACACACGATGCCGGTAAATTGTATGGCGTGTTTAAGCGTTATGTTGGTCCTTTATTGGTGGGCGAGCAGGGTCGAAAAAAACGGCGTCTATTGTTTATTGGTATCATGGTCTTGATTGTTCTGTCGGTGAGTCTAGCCGTATTCAAACTCGTTGTTATGAAAATGTTGCCGTTTGATAATAAATCTGAATTTCAGGTCATTATCGATATGCCAGAAGGCACGCCGTTAGAACAAACCGCTCGGGTTACGAACGAGTTAGGACGGTATCTGGTGACGGTACCGGAAGTGACGGATTACCAGGCCTATGTTGGCACCGCGGCTCCTATAAACTTTAATGGACTGGTGCGTCAATATTACTTGCGAGCGGATGCCAATATGGCGGATCTGCAGATCAACCTGACGCCTAAATCGGATCGTGATCGTAAAAGTCATGAAATCGCCTTGTCCGTTCGAGCTCCGTTGCAGGCGATAGCCCAAAAATACAATGCCAATGTAAAAGTCGTTGAAGTGCCCCCCGGCCCGCCGGTAATGTCGCCTTTAGTTGCCGAGATCTATGGACTTAATTATCAACAACAAATTGAAACGGCAAAATACATACGACAAAGTCTTGCTAAAAATGAAGCGGTGGTTGATCTGGACGATTCGATTGTTGCCCCAGCACCTAAGTGGATTATAAAAGTGGATCAACGTAAGGCTGCTTTATGGGGGGTATCACAAAAGTCGGTGGTTTCCGCTATCGCCACCGCGTTAAATGGTGAGGATGTGAGTTATCTACATCCGGGTAATGTTAAATTTCCTTTACCAATTCGGATTGAGCTTGCCGATGATAATAAAACGGATTTAAATAATTTATTACAGATTCATGTCCGTGGTCGGGGAGGGCAAAACATTGCTCTGTCGGATTTAGTTGAAGTAAGCCAGACGACTCGCGAACAGGCGATTTTCCATAAAGACTTATTGCCCGTGGTCTTTGTAACGGCCGATGCCGCGGGTGAAACGGATAGCCCGTTGTATGCCATGTTTGAAGTCGCTGCTGATCTGGCTAATTCAGATACGAATAAGGTCGATCAATATTTTATCAATCAGCCTGAGAACCCCTATAAATCCAGTATAAAATGGGATGGTGAATGGCAAGTGACCTATGAGACGTTTAGAGATATGGGTATTGCTTACGCAGTCGGTTTGATTATGATTTACTTATTGGTTGTCGCTCAGTTTCGTTCTTATTTTGTACCGATCATTATCATGGCGCCGATTCCTTTGACCATTATCGGCGTCATGCCCGGTCATGCGCTCATGGGTTGGTTAGCCGATGCTCAATATACAGCGACCTCGATGATTGGCATGATTGCGCTGGCAGGGATCATTGTACGTAATTCGATCTTGCTGGTTGATTTTATCAATCAGCAAATTGCCGACGGTATGGCGCTGGAAGAAGCCGTTATTCGTGCGGGCGCGGTGCGTGCCAAACCCATTATTCTGACCGGATTAGCCGCGATGCTAGGGGCTTTTTTCATTCTGGATGATCCCATTTTCAATGGTCTGGCGATCTCGCTGATCTCGGGTATCCTGGTTTCAACCCTGCTGACTTTGGTGATTATTCCGGTTTGGTACTATGCCTACCAGTTAAAGCATGGTGTCGGGCGAGGTTAATAATTCAGCGATATTAGAGTCTATATCCTCAGTTGTATTTGCCTTTATGCTGATAATTGATACTATCCAGTCCTTAGTTTTGCGAATGGATGCATAGAATCAAATTATTTAGCATTTAAGAATATACAGAAAAGGTATCAGCATGTCCGATAGACGATTGCAGGTTTTTCATACAGTAGCTCGACTCCTGAGTTTTACTAAAGCGGCTGAAGAGCTACATATGACTCAGCCTGCGGTGACCTTTCAGGTGCGTCAGTTAGAAGAACAATTCAATACCCGTCTGTTTGATCGCACCCATAATAGAATCAGTTTGACCGATGCCGGTAGTCGCGTTTTTAAATATGCGGAACAGATTTTCCTGCTTTATGGCGAAATGGACAATTCGGTACGCGAACTGACCGGCGATATCAGTGGCGTGCTCGTCCTTGGGGCCAGTACCACGATTGCGGAATATATGTTGCCGGTATTACTGGGTGATTTTAAAGCGAAATATCCGGATGTGACGATACGGTTAAAAGTTGCCAATACCGATGGCATTGTTTCTCAGGTTGAAAATAACGAGATCGATTTAGGCGTGGTCGAAGCCCCAGTGAATAATAAAAATCTGATGGTTGAAGAATGCCGTACGGATCATCTGGTGGTGATTGTGCCGCCTGGTCATGAGCTGGCAAATGAAAAAAGCATTCCGATTGGGAAAATTATTGAATATCCATTTATCTGTCGTGAAGAGGGCTCGGGGACTCGCGAAGTCATGATCGAAAGTATGCAGGCGGCGGGGATAAATCCGAGTGATATGCGGATTGCGATGGAACTGGGTAGTCTGGAAGCGATCAAAGGTGCGGTTGAATCGGGTATGGGTGTTTCGATTCTATCAAAAGCGACTTTAATAAAAGAGCTAAAGCTGGGTACCCTGGTTGCGATTGATACCGATCCCCCGATCCACCGTCCATTCTCATTTGTGCATCAAAAACAAAAATTTAAAGCCCGTGCGATGGATGAATTATTGAACTTTGCGCGTAAATATTGCGAATCTCATCAAGACGTCTAAGACATATTTTCTTAAAATACGTCAATATACATACCCTACACTTAATGTAGATAACCTTAGCTTATAAGGCAATGCTTTGACGGATCAACAACAAGTTTTACTCGATTATTATCAAGACCTCTCCGCACAAGACCAACACAGTCTTTTGCGCTTTGCCGAATTTCTTGCGACTGGGGGTATGACCCATGAGTCGGCTACGGACATGGTTGCTGTCAATAATAGCTCGTCTGGTTCTGGCCAACCTGTTGTCGATGAAAGCGTTATTCCAGAACCTGAAAAAATCGAACGACCTGAAGATGAAACGGTGGTCGCCGCTTTAAAACGCATGTCTGCGACGTATCCGATGTTAGAAAAAACCGCCCTGTTAAACAAGGCCTCTGAGTTGGTTGCGCAACATGTTATGTTTGGTAAACCGGCTGTGGTGGTGATTAAGGATATCGAAACTATGTTTGCCGAGGTCTATGACAAGTTTGTTGAAGACTATGGTCGTGACAAATGATCGATATTCTTAAGGCCTGGTATAACCGGTATTTTTCCGATCCACAGGCCGTGCTGTTACTGGTATTACTGGTGGTTGGTTTTACGATTGTATTAACCCTGGGCAATATGCTGGCTCCCGTATTGGCGGCGATGGTGATAGCTTACCTGCTTGAAGCGATCGTACAAAAAATGAAGCAACTTGGGTCGCGCCGACGGCATGCCGTTATTTTAGTTTGGCTGGTGTTTGTGGCCTTCCTGATCTTTCTGGTCCTCGGGATGCTGCCTCTGCTTTCAAACGAATTGGCACAATTTATACCGGAAGTTTCTGTGTACTGGGCAAAGGCCGAGGCATATCTGCTTACCTTACCTGAAAAATATGACTTTATCAGTATCAGGCAAGTCGAGGCCATCAGTAATGATCTTGAAAAACTGATTGGCACGGCGGGCAAAAATGCCTTAACCAGTGTGTCTTTGGCATCGATTACGTCCGGTGCCATTGCCATTATTGTCTATTTAATCTTATTGCCGCTAATGGTATTTTTTTTCCTGAAGGATAAAAGGTTAATTTTGAACTGGTTTGGTGGTTTCCTGCCCAAGGATCGTACGCTTGCAACTGAGGTTTGGGCCGAGATGGATAAACAATTAGGCAACTATGTTCGCGGTAAAGTCTGGGAAATATTAATTGTTGGCATCGTAACGTATATTGCTTTCTCGATTTTTGGTTTGAAGTATGCTTTTTTATTAAGTGTACTCGTTGGTTTGTCGGTGATCATCCCTTACATTGGCGCGACTGTTGTGACCATTCCGGTTGCCGTCGTTGCTTTTTTTCAGTGGGGATTAAATCCTGAGTTTTACTGGTTGATGCTTGTCTATTTAATCATTCAGGCGCTCGATGGAAATTTGTTGGTACCCTGGTTGTTTGGCACGGTTGTGAATGTGCATCCTATCGCCATTATTATTAGCATTTTGTTATTCGGCGGTTTATGGGGATTCTGGGGTGTCTTTTTTGCTATTCCGCTCGCCACCCTGGTCAATGCATTGTTAAATGCCTGGCCACGCACGGATGAAGATATTACTGAAGAAGCGACGGTTACTTAAGTTTCACAATATTATTTCGTTACAGAATCTCTGAAGCATAATCCGCCAGACGTGAACGTTCCCCCCGTATCAGGGTAACATGCCCACTGTGCGCCCAATTCTTAAATCGATCAACAACATAGGTTAAACCCGATGTGGTTTCAGACAGATAAGGTGTGTCGATCTGAGCAATATTCCCCAGACACACGATTTTGGTACCAGGGCCGGCGCGGGTCACTAAGGTCTTTAATTGTTTTGAGGTCAGGTTTTGCGCTTCATCAATAATGACATAACGATTTAAAAAGGTACGCCCGCGCATAAAATTCACTGAGCGGATCTTGATGCGCTGACTGACAAGATCATTGGTGGCCGCTCGACCCCAGTCACCGCCTTCTGATGGTTCGGTAAGAACCTCAAGATTATCCATTAAGGCCCCCATCCACGGTGTCATTTTTTCTTCTTCAGTTCCCGGCAAAAAGCCGATATCTTCACCAACCGGAATGGTAACGCGGGTCATAATGATTTCACGATAGCGTTTTTGATCCAGGGTTTGCTCTAAACCTGCGGCCAAAGTTAACAAGGTTTTACCGGTACCGGCCATGCCCAGTAGTGAGACAAAGTCAATCTCAGGATCCATTAACAAGTTTAGAGCGAGATTTTGCTCGCGATTACGGGCATTGATTCCCCATACCGAATTAGATTCATTGCGAAAATCGCGTACGGTTTCTATAGTGGCGTTGTCGTCTTCTATTTTTCGTACAATGGCTTCAAACCCATCGTTTTCATGATAAACGAACTCATTGGTGTACCAGAATTTTACTTCGGGGCCATTGATTCGATAAAAAGAGCGCCCCGATTCCATCCAGGAATCCATTTCTTTACCATGATTGTCCCAGAAATTATCATCGATGGCTTTACTACCTGTATGCAACAAATTAACGTCATCAAGGACTTGATCATTGGTATAGTCTTCGGCATACAGGCCGACGATACTGGCCTTGATGCGTAGATTAATATCTTTGGATACCAGCGTAATCGTGGTTTCAGGGTATTCTTTGTTGAGGGCGAGGGCCGTGCCAAGAATATTATTGTCGGCTTTGTCGCCTGGTAATGAATCGGGTAACTCATGTTGGAAATGTTTAGTTTGAAAGAATAAGCGCCCACTACCGGTTTCGCTATCAACTAGCTCTATATTATGTACATTAAGGGACAGACCATTTTCTATATCATCGGCCGAATTATTGGACAGTAAGTCGTCTAAAAAACGGCTGGTTTGGCGGGCATTACGGGCGACTTCTGAGGTGCCCTTTTTATTATTATCCAGTTCCTCCAGTACAATCATCGGTAAAAATATGTCGTGTTCCTTAAATCGAAACAGTGAACTTGGATCGTGCATTAAAATATTTGTATCCAGTACAAATAAACGTTTACCTTCGACCTGGTTTGCATTCATAAAATAATGTTGCTTCCCTGAGTTATTTTAATGTGTTTAAAGTCTTTACCGCGGCGAGAACGTCATCCACATGACCGGTTACTTTTACTTTTCGCCATTCCTGACGTAATTTTCCTGTTGCATCGATCAAAAAGGTACTGCGTTCGATACCAAGGACTTTTTTACCGTACATATTTTTCATCTTTATGACGTCAAACTGCGTACAGAGTGATTCATCTTCGTCAGATAAAAGATCAAATTTAAACTTTTGTTTGGCTTTAAAATTTTCATGTGAGCGAACTTTATCGCGAGAGACGCCGAGGACAATGGTATTTTGGCGTTTGAATTTTGCTAAATGGGTCTGAAAATCGAGACCTTCCTGGGTACAGCCCGGGGTACTGTCCCTTGGGTAGAAGTACAGAACCACATTCTGCCCTTTGAGAGATGTTAACGTGATGTTTTGCTCACCGGTTGCGGCAAGTTTGAAATTTTTAATTTTTTTGTTCAATTCAACTGTACTCATTCGTTTTACCAATAAATTTTAGATTGAACATTGTCAAATTTTAATCGGTTCCAGAATGGCATCCAGATTCAGGTCATCGCAAAATTCCATAAATTGCTCACGTAAGCCTGAGATATGAGTAGCAGCCGGTATCTCGACCGTCATGCTCAAGGCAAACATCGGTGAGCCAGTATGCGCGGCACGATGTGAAGTCGTATACATATCATGGATGTTAATTTGTCGTTGTGAAAAAAAACCGGTTATCTTCTGAACGATTCCAGGGTGATCGAGTGAGACCACTTCAATATTATAGGGGATTTCTTCCTGCTTAAGATGGCGCCCTTCGGTTCGTCGGCAGTTAATGGTTAGACCAAGCTTGTCCTGGATATGGGTGAGCTGGTCTTCAAGCTTGGCGATATTATTCCACGCACCGGAGACCATCATAATCAACGCAAATTCGCCGCCAAGAATGCTCATGCGACTGTCTTCGATATTACAGCCCGAATTGACGATATTGTCAGAGAGCTCGGCGACCAGACCGGGTCGATCCTGTCCTAATGCCGAGATAACAAGGTAGTTACTCATACGCTAACTATCGTCGATTTTTTTACAGTTGTACAGCACGAAGTTGCTCCGCAGCTTGTTCTGGACTGGTGGTGTTCACAAAAAGCCCAGAGCCCAGTTCAAAGCCGTTTGGAATACTGGTGCGAGGGCATATCTCCAGATGCCAGTGATAACTTTGGTCACAGTTCTGGAATTCTTCACCCTGAGGAATACTATGCAAAAAGAAATTATACTGTGCGCCACCGATGACCGCATCAAGTCGGGCCATGGTGCGTTGCAGTACCTGTGCAAAATCATCAAGATCGGCCTGACGGGTGTTCATAAAATCGCTAGAATGATGTAACGGCAGGATATGGATTTCCCATTCATAACGACTGGCAAACGGTTTAATGGCAATAAATTTCTCCCCGCGTTCAATCACATATTGTCCAACGTCAATCTTGCGTACTACCTCACCTGAACTTCGATCATATATTTTTGCTTCGAAGGTCAGTGCTTCATCGATCAACGCACAAAAAATACAATGATGGTTACGTTCGAAATACTGACGTGAGTTTTGCACTTCATCAAATACATTTTGCGGCACCACCGGGGTGGCGATAATCTGGCTGTGGGTATGCGCCATACTGGCGCCAGCAGCGGGGCCAAAATTTTTAAATACCAGCACGTATTTGAGTCGTTCATCAAGTTGATAAAGTTGTTGCATGCGTTGTTGGTAGACGCCAAACAGGTTTGCTATATGCGCTACGTCCATTTCATGGATTGAAATACCATGTTGGGGACTATCGATAATAACCTCATGGCGACCATAACCGTCAATGGCCTGTTGCAAACCATAAACAAAGCCAGGTTGGCTGCTGTCATCGCCTAATATCGGGTAGAGATTTTCAACAATCCGTATTTGCCATTCCTTCTTGCCATTTCGTGGGAAGACATCGATTTCAGGCGGGGTCTGTTCTTCGTTGCCACGACAAAATGGACAGGCCTCAACGTGTTTTCGGGTATCTCGTGGGGCCGGTTCCTCCTGCTTGCGGGGACGCAGACTGCGGGCCGTAGCCACCAGCACAGATTCACTGGGCACGATGGGATTGATACGGATTTCACGGATGGCCCTGGATTCGGCCACGAGTTCATCAGACATATAGATTCCTTTACGGTCAAGACCCCCAAGATACTGAAAAAATAGATATTTTCATAACTTATCCTGTCTATAGACCCATACACCTCGCTAATATCCACGAATATATTTGAGAGGGCTATTGTGATGCAGCGGCCTTGTGCTAAAAGGGTTATATTTATGATAAAAAACGGCCGAGGAGTAGTATATTCACCCGGCCGATGTTTTACATCTACGAATTTTAAATTTAGATGTCGGCCTTTTCCGTTAATTTAGCAGCTTCAATATGGGTTTAACACTAGTGTATTTGACGATCGTTTTGGAGCAAGTTCTCTTGATAGTTGATGCGTTTCTAGCTCTGGAATAACCCGATGTGCACAGGAAATTATTTTTTAGTTCCCCAACAATTTTTGTGTTTAATTCGCAGGAATAGTTATAACCATTGAGAGGTTTTTTTACTAAATTGGGTGTTTGCGGGGCACAGGTCGCCCGTTTGTACAATGTTCTAGTCCCGTTGGGTTTCTTGCAATAATACAGATCGGCACCCGCTGACTGCAAAGCTCCATTTCCTGGGGCGCATTCTGGTTTCCACTTTTCTAAGGCACTGGCGCCGGTTGAGGCCAGACTGGTCGCTAAAAGTAGCGCTACGATGGGTAAAAAAGTCAACAGTTGATACGATTTCGAAATATTTTCATGGCATTTTTCCTAATTTAATTAAACAGAGTTAAAAAATCCTTGTCTATATTTCCTTAC
>QILH01000142.1 GCA_003233255.1 Gammaproteobacteria bacterium
GAGCCGTTGACGTCGATCGTGATTTTGGCCTTATTGGCCGGGAAGCTTGCCCATCCGGGTGCGTATGACATAGGGGTATCCTACCGTTGTTTCATCCTGCCTTGAGTCTACGATTTTAAGGGTGAAAAGTCTAAAAACAGACCGCATTAATTCGGCTAACCGTCAATAATTCGATTCAATTAAAAATAATAAGGGATAAAATTGTGTCATAAAAACTGCTTAACAGAGCCCGATTACGTTAGAGTAGGGCCAGTGCAAATAGCCTATGTACCCTGATCTGACTAACCGCAACCACCGACGTGAACAACATGCTATACGATATTTCAACGCCGACAACGCTTATGGTCATCCTTGACAGGATCGAGCAGTCACACTGGCAGGAACCCTCCAGGCTGAATGAGTTAAAAAGTTTACGACTAACCTCGTCGTACGAAGCAAAAAAAGTGTGCTCTGTCATTTCGAATTATATGTCGCCCCATAAGGATCCTTTTATTTCTGGCTCGCCCCTGCCCATCTTACTGACGTTTCTTTCCCTTGGGCAAAGCGAAGGAGTTAACAATACCCTTCGTCAACATGGGCTACCGCTTTTGCGTGAGCTGATCCGCCAGTCCATGGAGGAGGGAAAAGGCGATCCAAACTATGTGATGGGTGCTTTGGAGCTACTGGTGACGCATCAGCAAGCACAAGACATAGCGATGGTGGCGCAACTTGCGCATGCGAGGTTTAACCCGGATCGATCTTTATGGTCTGCCGTTTTCAGGTTATATGTGAATTCCGAATGGTCGGTGCAGATGGTCGACGCCCTGCGAGACTTATGTTCCCACCATAATATTTTAATCGCCTATGCGGATGCCGTAAATGAGATCGCCCGATCGGGAAGGTTAAGGGATCATCCTTTTGATACGGAGGGCGGGGTTCAGCTTTTGCGCGGCTGGCTAACCGATGAAGATAAAGACGCGTATTTTGCACACGGTGCGGCGGCCACATTACCGTTTGTTTCTGAATTACACCGAGCGCCTTTGGTTGATCTGGCGCTTGAACACCCGAATGTTCAGGTAAAATTAGAGGCCGCCTGGGCATTGGCGGTACTCGGAGAGGAAAAAGGGGTCAACGTATTAAGATTTTATACCCTCGCGCCTCAATATAGTCTGATTGCACAACGGTATCTTAATGAGTTAGACCTTTACGATAAAATACCTGACAAAGTTTGTGAACCCACGTTTCAGGCCACGGCCATCCTGGCCGACTGGTTAGCCGAGCAGAGTGACTTACGCCATCCACCGGACAAGATGGTGGTGATCAATCATCGGCAACTATTCTGGCCGCCCACCCACGATGAGCGAGATTTTTGGCTGATTCGATTTGTATATGACGAGGGCGTTGGAGGTGAATACACCGAAGGGGTAGGATTTGTGGGTTCGAATATCTACGCGATGTATGGAAGCCGCGCGACGGGTTTTTCAGCCGAAGAATTCTATGGTTTTTGCTGCGCATGGGAACTGGGTTATGCCAACAATAAGGAATCAATCAACTTACAACAATCTATGGATTATGGTAAGGCGATTTTGGCTGAGCATAATTATGGCTTTTAGTCACCACGCACCCCGCGTTTTCTTTTGATGTCAGGAAGGATCCCACTCTTTTAGTTCAGTTAGTCCCCAAATTAACTTTCCGAACCGGCGGCCTTTTGAAAAGACGTGTCCAGCCATTGGTTCATTTCTTCCAGCAGGGCCAGTAACGTCGTGTCATACAAACAGTAATAAATAAACGCACCTCGGCGCTCACCTTTGACCAATCCCGCTTCACGCATAACACGCAAATGAAACGATACATTGGTTTGGCTCAAACCTGTGTCCTCAATGATCGCCGAGACCTGGGTACATTCGAGCCCCATACTACAAAGAATATTGAGCCGGTTCGGTTCACTTAAAACCTTTAACGCTTTGGATAACTTGTCGATATTTAGCTGGGAGCAACTATTCATCATATGAGTCCTTGCAAATATGTGTGACTACGCATATACTAATGGTCATCAACGGGCTTGTCAACCGACAGTTTACATCGTTTTAGGAGATAAATTATGTTTTTCAAACAGTTAGCCACAAAAGAAGCATCCTTATCCTACTTGCTGGGGTGCGGTTCCTTAGGTAAAGCCATCGCGGTTGACGTGGTGGCCGGTGATGAAGACTGGTTTATTGAGCAGGCAAAGGCACAGGGCGTCACCATCACCCATGTGATTGAAACGCATGTGCATGCGGATCATTATTCCGGTGGTCATGCACTCGCCCGGCAGGTCAAGGCAAAATATTGTCTGCACAGCAATGCGCAGGTTAAATTTGAGTTTGATGTGCTCAACGACGGTGATCTGATCAAGGTTGGCAACGTCAGTGTCAAAGTCATCCACACCCCGGGGCATACCATGGACAGTATTTGTTTAAGTGTCTCGGATAATCGTCGCAGCGAAGAGCCGTGGTTTATTTTAACCGGAGACACGCTGTTTGTTGGCAGTATTGGTCGCCCCGATCTCACTGGACGCGAAACGGAAATGGCCGGAATGTTGTATGACTCTTTGCATAATAAGATTTTATCATTTCCCGACACCGTTGAAATTTATCCTGCTCATCAGGCCGGCAGTGTCTGTGGTGCGGGCATATCCGGTAAACCGGTTTCAACCTTAGGTTTTGAAAAACGGTTTAACAAAACGCTGTCACTTACCGATAAAGATGAATTTATCTCGCTGTTAACCAAAGAGATTCCTCCGCGTCCAGCCAGCATGGACAAAATCGTTGCCGCTAATATCGAGGTTTAAACATTGGATCATTCGCTTTTTAAATTTGGCATTCGGGTTAATGCAAATCAGTTTGCGCAGCAGTTATGGCAGGTATTATTAGTTGGCCTGACTCTGGGCATGATGAGAACCGTAGTGCCAGCATTAGCGGAGCAGGAATTTGGCGTGCCGAAAACGTCATTCATGTTGTTAATGGCGTTTGTGGTTGCCTTTGGTTTTGTCAAAGGTACATTAAATTTTGTTGCCGGTCGGCTATCGGAACGATTTGGCCGAAAAAATATATTAATGG
This sequence comes from Gammaproteobacteria bacterium, assembly GCA_003233255.1. GTDB lineage: Bacteria > Pseudomonadota > Gammaproteobacteria > UBA6429 > Thiohalophilaceae > SZUA-24. The sequence continues at coordinate 3,078 of QILH01000142.1, forward strand.
CTGGGTGGCTGATAGCCTTGCCGATCCCACCGATGATTTTATATGCGCCCAGCTGGGACTGGATCGTATTTGCCACGGTATTGTTAGGAATCAATCAAGGTTTAACCTGGTCGATGACACAAACATCGAAACTCGATTTAACCATGCCCGAACAACGTGGACTCACTATCGGTCTCAATGAGTTTTCCGGTTACTTTGGTGTTGCGCTGGCCGGGATTGTAACCGGTTATTTATCGGAATGGCTGGGTGCTCGCGATGGTTTGATGTGGTTTGGTATGGTGGTTATTATTATTGCCATCATCACGGCGCAGCTGTGGATCAAAGACACCTTACCGTGGGCGAAGGCTGAAGCTGAGCAACACGCCCGTGGTCAAAGTAACGGGCCGACGCCACGGTTCCCTAAAAATATTTCCGCACATCCCACCACCTGGGAAGTATTCACACTTATATCATGGCGTGATAAACGATTTTTTGCCCTGAGTCAGGCCGGGCTGGTCGAAAAATTTGTGGATGCCTTAATCTGGGTATTTTATCCCGTCTATCTTTGTGAACAGGGACTGAGCCTGGCCAACATCGGTTGGGTGGTGGGCATCTATGGTTTTGTCTGGGGCGGATCTCAGTTTGTCACCGGCAAACTGTCTGATCATATTGGTCGCCTGAAGCCCATCGTTTTTGGTATGTGGGTTTGCGGTGCGGGCGTGGGGTTGACCTTACTCGGTGAAACATTATGGTGGTGGTCGTTTTCGGCTGCGGTTACCGGCTTTGGCATGGCCTTGTTATATCCCAACATCAGTGCCGCGGTGAGTGATATTGCGCATCCCAACTGGCGCGGTTCGGCGATTGGTATCTATCGATTCTGGCGCGATCTGGGGTATGGGATTGGCGCACTATTACTTGGCATGGCGGCCAGTATAAGCGGCTTACTCAGTACCGGTTTCTGGTTTGTCAGCATCGCCATGTTTGTTTCCGGTCTGCTGGTGTGGATATTGGCTGAAGAGACCCATCCGCGTTTGAACCCGGCGGATTAACGGTAGCTCATTACGCTGTACTCTGTTGCTCTGTATTTATTTTAACAGTCGTCATTCATGGGAATACGTTATGGTCTGTTCGGTCGCGACAGAAGAGGGTTAGTCTGGCGAGATATCGAACAGTATCAACCTGGCCAGGGCAGGATTGGAGCCGGTATTGCTATTAAAAACGACTAAATCAGCCAACCCAGGTCATTTCGCTGGTTACACTATATATATGGTAGCGAATCTCAAAAGTACTATATAATTGTGCGCTGATTCTCGTTTATGATTAGCTGTATGAAAAGCGCCGACATTAGAACCGCCTTCCTGAATTATTTTGCCGACAAAGGTCATGCCATTGTCGACTCCAGCTCATTGGTGCCTGGCAATGATCCGACCTTGTTGTTCACCAATGCCGGTATGGTGCAATTCAAAGATGTCTTTCTAGGACAGGATAAACGTAACTATTCACGCGCGACCAGCTCGCAACGCTGTGTGCGAGCTGGCGGCAAGCATAATGATCTGGAAAATGTCGGTTACACCGCGCGTCACCATACCTTTTTTGAAATGCTGGGTAACTTCAGTTTTGGTGATTATTTTAAACGTGATGCCATCCAGTATGCCTGGGAATTCCTCACCGTGACGATGAACCTTCCGGCGGACAAGTTATGGGTGACGGTGTATCAGGACGACGATGACGCGGCGGATATCTGGCTCAACGAAATCGGTATCGATACATCGCGTTTTACCCGCATTGGTGATAAAAAGGGCGGCAAGCAATACGAAAGCGATAACTTCTGGTCGATGGGGGATACTGGCCCCTGCGGTCCCTGTACCGAAATATTTTACGATCATGGTCCGGATGTAGTCGGTGGGCCGCCCGGTACGCCGGAAGAAGACGGTGATCGTTATATCGAGATCTGGAATCTCGTTTTCATGCAATACAATCGTGATAAAGCAGGCACCATGACGCCCTTACCAAAGCCCTCGGTGGATACCGGCATGGGACTGGAGCGACTGGCGGCTTTGATGCAGGGAGTGCATTCTAATTATGAGATCGATCTGTTTGTAACTTTAATAAAAGCAGCGGCCAGGGCAACCAGCACCAAAGATCTCGACAACAATTCGCTAAAGGTCATTGCCGATCACATACGCTCCTGTGCCTTTTTGATCAGCGATGGCGTGGTGCCCTCTAATGAGGGGCGTGGTTATGTTGTACGGCGTATCATTCGCCGTGCGATTCGTCATGGCCATAAGCTCGGCATGGACAACCCCTTTTTTAGCTCGTTGGTGGCTGCGCTGGAAAAAGAGATGGGCGCGGCGTACCCTGAGTTAACGAAAAATCAGGCAATGATTACGCGCGTATTATTACAGGAAGAAGAGCGATTCGCCGAGACTCTGGATCAGGGTATGCAGATTCTTGAAGAGGCGATTAAGAATTTAAAGAGTAATAAAATACCGGGCGATATAGTTTTTAAACTTTATGATACCTTTGGCTTCCCCTATGATTTAACCGCCGACGTCGCACGTGAACGTAACTTAACGGTTGATGAAGCGGGTTTTGAAGCCGCCATGGCCGAACAAAAGAAACGTTCGCAGGCCAGCGGCAGTTTTGATATTGATTACTCTAAAACCATCGACATTAAAACCGCAACCGAGTTTACCGGTTATGATCACGAGCAGGATACCAGCGACGTGCTGGCCATTTATAAAGACGGTGAAAAGGCAAACGAATTAAACCGCGGTGAAGTGGGTATGGTGATCCTGAATCAAACGCCATTCTATGCCGAGTCCGGTGGTCAGGTCGGCGACATCGGGTCATTGCAAACTAAAACGGCTGCGTTTGCTGTGCAAGATACCCAAAAGCAGGGCAACGACGTATTTGGTCATCTGGGTTCGCTGACGAAGGGTACACTTAAGGTTGGCGACAAGGTGACGGCGAAGATCAATGATGAACGTCGGCAGGACATTAAATACAATCACTCGGCAACTCATTTAATGCACGCGGCATTGCGAGATGTACTCGGTGATCACGTGCAACAAAAAGGCTCGCTATGCGATGCCGAGCGCCTGCGCTTTGACTTCTCACACTTCGAGCCGGTGACGCCGGAACAACTCAAAACCATCGAAGATATTGTGAATGAACACATTCGTTTAAATCATGAAGTCGAAACGAATTTAATGTCACAGGAAGAAGCCGTCAATAGCGGAGCGATGGCGCTGTTTGGTGAGAAGTACGGTGACACGGTGCGAGTATTGAAGATGAGTGCGTTCTCCATCGAATTATGTGGCGGCACCCATGTAAATCGCACCGGTGACATCGGTGTGTTCAAGATTACCAATGAAACCGGTATCGCCGCCGGGGTACGACGGATCGAAGCGGTCACCGGCAAGGGCGCGTTAGCCTGGCTGGATGCGCATGAACAACAATTAAATACGATTGCCAGATTGGTCAAAGGCTCAACAGATGACGCCAGTGAAAAAGTAAAACAACTGGTCGAGCGCAGCAAGCAAATGGAAAAAGAACTTGAATTGTTAAAAGGCAAGCTCGCGTCCAGTGCAGGTCGTGATCTGGCCTCACAGGCTCAGGACATAGACGGGATTAAAGTGCTGGCGGCGAAGCTGGATGGCGTCGACAAAAAAACCCTGTTATCGACCATGGACCAGCTTAAAAATAAACTGGGTAATGCCGCCGTTGTGTTAGCCTCGGTTGACGGCGACAAAATAAACTTGGTGGCCGGTGTGACCAAAGCCGAAACCAAACGAATTAAAGCCGGTGATTTAGTAAAATCCGTCGCCGAGCAAGTGGGCGGCAAAGGTGGAGGCCGACCCGACATGGCGCAGGCCGGCGGTAACAATCCGGCGGCGCTGGATGGAGCACTCGCCGCGGTGCCCGAATGGGTAAAATCGCAGCTGGGTGCATAACGCCCGAAGCCGGTTTTACTCGGCCGCGTTCAAGGCTTTCATTTTTAATCTAAGTGGTGTTTAATCAGCGGCCTTTTTGGTCCAGATAAAAACATCGGATAAAAATCGATAAACGATATGGCGTTAATTGTTCAAAAATACGGTGGTACCTCTGTCGGCACGGTCGAGAAGATCGAAGGCGTAGCGCAGAAGGTGATCGCGACGGTCGAGCAGGGCAATCAGGTGATTGTGGTGGTCTCGGCGATGTCGGGCGAAACCAACCGTCTGATCGAACTGGCCAAACAGATCGACGACTGCCCCGCGCCACGTGAATACGATGTGCTGGTGTCGACCGGCGAGCAGGTTACGATCGCGCTATTGAGCATGGCGATCATGAAGTTTGGCCATAAAGCCAAATCGTACACCGGTGCCCAGGTGAATATCCGCACCGACAATGCCTATTCCAAGGCCCGTATTATCGACATCGACGAAGCCCGGGTTCGGGCCGATCTGGAGGCCGGGAACATCATTGTGGTGGCCGGATTCCAGGGCATGGACGAGCAAGGCAACATCACCACGCTCGGCCGTGGCGGCTCGGATACCACCGCAGTGGCCATGGCGGCGGCCCTGAAGGCCGAAGAATGCCAGATTTACACCGATGTGGATGGCGTGTACACCACCGATCCCCGGGTTGTCCCGAATGCCCGTCGCCTGGAAAAAATCACCTTTGAAGAAATGCTGGAAATGGCCAGTCTGGGCTCAAAAGTACTGCAAATTCGTGCCGTCGAGTTTGCTGGCAAATATGGCGTACCTTTGCGAGTATTACACTCCACCGAGGATGGCCCCGGAACGTTGATTAGCTATGATAATGAGGGTGAAACAATGGAAGATGCAGTAATTTCAGGCATCGCCTTTAATCGCGATGAAGCCGAATTGACCATAACCGGTGTTCCGGATCAGCCGGGCATTGCCTATCAGATCCTGGGGCCGATTGGCGAAGCCAATGTCGAAGTTGATATGATCATCCAGAATGTGGGGGCCGATGGTTGCACCGACTTCACCTTCACCGTTCACCGCACCGACTATCAAAAAGCGCTTGAGATCCTTGAGAAAACTTCGCAAAAATTAGGTGCCCGCGAGGTGTCAGGTGATGCTACAATTGTTAAAATATCCCTTGTAGGAGTAGGGATGCGTTCACATGCCGGGATTGCGAGCACCATGTTCAAGACTTTGGCCGATGACAGCATCAATATACGGATGATATCGACCTCCGAAATCAAGATTTCGGTGGTGGTGGATGAAAAATACACGGAGCTTGCGGTTCGGGCTCTACATAAGGCGTTTGATCTAGAGGAAAAGCCTGCTGCATAGCACTGGCTTTTAGGTTAAAGTTTATCAGGGCAACGGTCGATACTCATATTGAGCGAGCCACTAAATGCATGGATTGCGTGATTATTGTTTAGGACTAACACTATTAGGAGACGAGAAAATGTTGATTTTGACACGACGTGTAGGTGAAACGCTCATGATTGGCGATGAAGTTACGGTGACTGTATTAGGTGTAAAAGGTAACCAGGTTCGCATCGGCGTCAACGCTCCTAAAGAAATTTCTGTGCATCGCGAAGAAATCTACGAACGCATCAAGAACGAACAAAACGAGCAAAAAGAAACCAAGCAGGGCTAGATTTTTACCTGCTTTCTCAATCTCTAATCCCTTTACCTAAACAGCCTGTCGCTGTATCCTACCCGGCCTTGCACGGGTGTACATTCGTGCGGAAACAGAAAAAACCAGGAGAAATGGCCGAGTTGGCTGAAGGCGCTCCCCTGCTAAGGGAGTATGGGGTTTGTAGCTCCATCGAGGGTTCGAATCCCTCTTTCTCCGCCATTTAAAAGTGGATTTGAACCCGAGATATAATATAAGCGGTTAACCGTAGCGCAGCGTAGGGAATACTGGGCGAAACGCGATAGCGGTTCAAGGCAGTGCAAAGCAGGGCGATCTCTATGCGACCTCTTTCTCCGCCATTTAAAATATTGGAATATACAGGCAAATCTGTATAATCCCCAGCTTCAAAGCGCCTGTAGCTCAGTTGGATAGAGTACCTGGCTACGAACCAGGCGGTCGGGCGTTCGAATCGCTCCAGGCGCGCCATATTAAGAAAAAGGTCTACCAGCTCGATTGGTAGGCCTTTTTTCGTTTCTAGCTATCTACATTTAGCCTATTTTTTCCCCCGCATAACGATTAGCACTACCTAACAATGTTTGATATTGGTAGTCTGGGTAAGCGTAAATGCGTCTACATATTATGAGCATCAGTTAATGGCGCGGGTTAGAAAAATATTGTGACTTCCGTAATGATAGAAGAAGACTTTAACTACATTCCCTTTAACCAGGATGGGGCACTATTAAAGGCGAGAGAGTTGTTTGGCAAAGACCTACAGTCAATAACTGATGAACTAAACGGATTTTTAATCGCATAACATGGAAGAGACGGCAATGGGAAAACAGCAAATTGAGATTTATCAGTCACAGGATGGTACTGCCCAGGTAGACGTACGTTTCGAGCGGGAGACCCTATGGCTTTCACAGGCGAAAATGGTTCAATTGTTCGGCAAGGATGTCAGAATAATCAACGAGCACGTTAAAAATATCTATTCAGAGCATGAGCTTGAATCGTCGGAGGCAACTATCCGGAAATTCCGGATAGTTCATTAAATTGAAAGATAAAGATAGGTATGACGTATCCGATTCGATAGAAGCCCAGTTTGAGCCAGGGTCGAATGATAACGTATTGAAGAATAAACTTGGTATTACCGAACAGGGTGAAATGGATAAAATCGACTGATGCGCTATTTCATGAATACGATCCCGAACATCAGTTTAATGCCGATGATATTCTCCATATGCATAAAGTGTGGTTAGGTGATATTTATGAATGGGCGGGGCAATATCGTAAGGTGAATGTCAGTAAGGGTGTTCTTCATTTTGCGATGGTGGCACAGATACCAAAACTAATGACACAGTTAGAAACTGAGCAACAGTTTATTGATCGGTTTTGTATCAAATTAATCAGGATAGTATTTTGAGCGCATCAGAAATAGTAAATCAAGTTTGGAACTACGCCCGTAAAGAGGATATCTGGGGTTGTTGACGACAATGTATTTCATGGATATATATTTCGTTGTTAAAACCCTGCACATACTGAGTTCCACCATTCTATTTGGTACCGGTATTGGCATTGCCTTTTTTATGTTTCGTTCTTATTTTACGGATGATCTTCAGGAAAAACTTTATGCCTCGCGTAATACCGTTCTGGCCGACTATATTTTTACGTTTCCCGCTGTTATTGTTCAGCCTTTAACGGGTTTTTGGCTTGTGTGGAAAAGTGGTTATGACTGGATGAGTATGTGGTTATTTGCAACCTACGTTATCTACATCATTGCAGGGTTGTGCTGGTTACCCGTGGTATGGATACAAATACAGCTCAGGAAAATGGTCATTCACAGTATGGCGACGGGTGCTGAGTTGCCTGCTCGATATAACAAACTTTTCAAGCTTTGGTTTTTACTTGGCTGGCCCGCCTTTATTGGTTTAGTTGCGGTTTTCTTTTTGATGGTGATGAAGCCAGTATGAGTAATGAGTCCATCTTCAAATCCGTGTTTGCTGACGATTGGGAGCGACTTCCTGCCGTCATGCGTAAGCATTATGCAAACCGTCCCTATACCAATGACATTACGA